>VGRY01000002.1 GCA_016875195.1 Deltaproteobacteria bacterium | reverse complement strand
AAAATGCCGTTGATACAATGAACATAAATCCTATTTGTTTCGTTACCCCCCCGTTTATCCGGCGACGAATTAATAGATAGGCCGACCACGCTGCCAAAGCTAAAAAAAGAAGGAGAAACGGTCCAATGGCACCATCAAACCGAATCGAATCAAACCTTCCCGAAAAAGCTAATCGCCACATTAACAGAAGATAATCCGACAGATTTTTCCCCATCCCGTAGGTGTTAAAATACAAAGACATCGCAAGTGCACGTGATTCATCCCAGCCCCTTCCTCCAAAAAGAAACCAGCCCATGGGATATACCGGATTTCCCAAAGTTATCCAGTTCCATCCCATCCAGCAAAAACCTGGCGTCGCTGAAAGGCTGAATGTCCCGATGGCCCCCAGTGCTTTTTTGAGAGGTACTTTCCTCTGGCTCCATAGGAGGATCAGTCCGACCAATCCCAGGTAAATCAATCCGCTGTATTTGAGCGAAGACATCCAACCGGCCAGGAACCCGATCAATGAAAAAAATCTCAAGGTCATGCTTCCGGACATGCTTTTCTCCCTAACGGATCGAATATAAAGAAATAAAATTAAAAGACTTCCTCCGAGGTTCATGAGAAGCGCTGGTTCGACATAGCCGCACCCTGAAAAGTAAATGACAGGGGGAACGGTTGCGAATCCAGTGACACAGAGCACGGCTGACCGAGGTCCAACCAGAAGTCGATTCAAACCGTAAAATCCTCCAATCGCGGAAATCTGCTGAAAGATCGAAAACCCTTGGGCTGCCCGATCTCCTGCCACCTCCAAAAGGAGTGTCATCAGAACCTCATGTCCCTTTGGAAAAGCCGAAAATAAATTTCCAGGTATATGGATAAGGCTCCCTGCTTTTAAATAGGCTTTAGGGCACAGGAGATGGTAAACTAAAGAATCCCGGAGATAAGGTGGAGCAGCCGCTTGCATGACCACAGGAATGTAAAAGAGAGCGGTAAGGGCAATTAAAAAGAATGCAGCTAAATGATTTTCTCTGTCTCTGTTGGGGATTTCTGAATTAGAAAATAAATGACCCTTGAGCCCTTCTTTACTTTTGGTCAGAAGCCCATTGACCTCACCCCCCCCTTTCCAGAGAAAAAGTCCCAAGCATACGATAAACATTGTCCAGAGGGCTTCAGATGTAAAGAACCCCGAAAAACCCAATGCCGTAATAAAATAGGAAAGAAAGACATTTCCGGTGGCGAAAGCCAGGGAGTATCGAGCAACGGCATGGAGATGAACCTCCTTGCCCAATAAATATCGAAGGATTAAATCTCCTATTGCCCAACATCCTCCTCCGAAACCAATAAGAGCAACCATTTGCCAGATAAGATTCACCTCTTTATATCCTCTGATGAACCGACACTACCATTTATATTCTGTCGGACAATTATGCTCAAGATAAATATCGATCTACCCAAAGTTCCCAGACGAGGAGGGTCCAGAGTTGTTTCCGATGATCCTTTCGATTGAACAGGTGATCATGAAGGAGCTTCTCCACATATTCTGGATTAAGAAATCCTTCTCTCTTAATCCGGCTTTTTGATAGAAATTCTGAAAACAGTCCTTTGAGTGGTCCTTTCACCCATTTGGCAATGGGAACTCCGAACCCCTTTTTGGGTCTATGGACCACCCCTTCCGGTAGAAACTCCTTCATTGCCCGCTTAAGGATATATTTTTGTGTAAACCCCTTTAATTTCAAGCTTGTAGGAAGGCCTATCACAAATTCAACAAGTTCATGATCGAGAAAAGGAGCCCTCACCTCAAGCGAACAGGCCATGCTGGCTCGATCCACCTTCACCAGGATAGCTTCCTGGAGATAAAGTCTCAAGTCGAGGTACTGCAGTAATGTCATTTCATCATCCCATGGATATTCTTCCTCATATAAAGAGATATCCTCAACCAATCGACCTCGATTGAACTGGTTACGAATCTCATCAGATAAAACTTTTTCATTTTCTATAAAAGGAAACGATCCCAGCCAGACCGAGTTTCTGATCCCACAAGGATAACCAATTCCGGAAAGAAACCTCTTCACTTTGAAATCGAAACTGATATTATCATCGGATACTGGGAGCAGATTCCCTAAAAAAATGGCGACAGGATGAAGAAAGCCCAAAAACCTTTCATAGGGACGCGCCAATTGATGGGCAAGATAGGTAGGATATCCCGCAAATAACTCATCTCCTCCATCGCCCCCCAGTGCGACCGTTACATGGCGACGCGTGAACTTAGAAAGAAGATAGGTGGGCAGAATGGATGCATCGGCCATGGGTTCATCCAGGATATCCGGCAGTTTGGGAACGATGCCCAGCAAATCCTCCGGCGTCATCATCTGCTCATGATGTTCCGTCCCGAGAAAGACAGAGACCAGCGAGGCATATTTTGATTCGTCAAAGGAGGGATCTTCAAAGCCGATGGAAAATGTTTTGATTTTCCCCGAAGCTTCCTGTTGTGCAAAAGCCGTAACTGCACTCGAATCAATCCCACCGCTTAAAAAAATGCCCAAAGGAACATCACTGATCAGCCTCCGTTTTACGGATCTTCTAAGAAGATCAATGATTTTTTCTTCAGCCTCTTCTTCGGAAATGTCTTTTATTCCTTTTGTGTTAAAGGGTGACCAATATCTTTTGACCTCTACGGCACCCCCTTTCCAAATTAAATAAGAAGCGGCTGGAAGTTTCATGGTATCTTCAAAGATGCTATGCGGAGACGGAATAAATTCATAAAAAAGATATTTCATCAGAGAGGGGGTAGAGACTTTTCGTGGGAAACTGGGCCAAGCCATTATCGCTTTCAATTCTGATGCAAACAAAAATAGTCCCGGGAGAATACTGTAATAGAGTGGTTTTTTTCCAAGCCTGTCTCTCGCAAGGACAAGTTGCTTCTTACTTTCATCCCAGATTCCAATAGCAAACATCCCATTCAAATGTTTAAAGCATTCTACACCATACTCTTCATAGGAATGGACAATCACTTCCGTATCGGAATTTGTTTTGAACCGGTGGCCGAGGGTTTTCAGTTTTTCCCTTAATTCTATGAAATTATAAATCTCCCCATTAAAAATGACCCAAAGGGTCCCTTCTTCATTGGAGAGGGGTTGTTGCCCGGTAGTCAAGTCAATGATGCTCAATCTTCTATGTCCGAAATAAAGAAACGGACCTTTTTCATCCAGGGGGCGAATGTATTCCCCCTGGTCGTCTGGCCCTCTGTGGATCAGCATGTCCCTCATGTCTTTTAGGATTTTGGGGTCAGGAATTTCAGAAGGTATTGAGGTGAGAAACCCTACGATGCCACACATGGTAATTGCCTAAAAAGTTTAAGGGTAAGGGTAACGAGGCCCCTTTCGTTGAATTGAAATTGACGTTTGATGTTGCCGAAGCTGGTATCGAGGCTCGTATATTGATGCTGGACACTCGAGCTTCAAGTTTCGAGCCTCTTGCTTCGATACGAGTTTCGACAACGATAACCACTCATTTCTATACCTTCTATGGTATGGTCTCCTTAATATGATAGGTAGGTTTCCCCTGAGATTCGTAGTAGGTTCTGGTCAGGATCTCTGCTAAAAACCCCATCAGGATTGAAAGAAAACCCAGCATGAGGAGAAGAACGCTTAAAAGAGGGAGGGGAGTTAAAATAAATGAGACCCCATTGATGAATTTCAAATAGAAAGCATATCCGCCAGCAATAAAAGCACTCAACACCATCAATAAACCCATCCCTCCAAAAACATAGATCGGCTTTTGGGAATAAGACATCAGAAACTTAACCACCATCAGGTCAAGAATCACTTTGAAGACCCTGTTCATTCCATACTTTGAAGAACCGGCTTTTCTTGCAAGATGATGAACAGGGATCTCTGCCACCCGGGCACCTACCCATTTCGCATAAATTGGAATAAAACGATGCATTTCTCCGTAGAGGCGGATGTTCTTCAGGATATCCTTCCTGTAAGCTTTCAAGGTACACCCATAATCGTGGAGAGGGACCCCTCCTATAATAGAAATGATTTTATTAGCGATCATTGAAGGTAAACGGCGGCCCCAGAACGGGTCTTTACGATCCTTCCTCCAACCGCTGACGACATCAAACCCTTCATCGATCTTTTGAAGTAATAGAAGGATATCTTCCGGGTCATTCTGAAGATCGCCATCCATGGGGATAATGATATCTCCCTTACAGGAATCAATGCCGGCACTCAATGCAGCGGTTTGCCCAAAGTTACGTGTAAAACTGATAACCTTAAATCTAGGATCTTTCTGGTTTAAATCGATTAGGGCATCCAGGGATCCATCGGTACTTCCATCGTCAACAAATATAACTTCATAGGGTTTTTCTATCTTTCCGAGTGCATGACGTAGTTTTTCAAACAATGGGAAAATATTATGCACTTCATTGAAAATGGGAATCAGGACTGAAAGTGTTACAATCGGTCTCTCTTGCATAAATATCTCCCACTGCTTACTCATCATCCCATCAATAAAGGAGGGGATTTATTGAAATTTATTGCAAATTCTTTGCCATTATTGTATATTGCGAACGATGATGTCAAGGATTTTCTTACATTATCGTTATAACACTTGATAATAATTATGAAATCACCTTCTATTGAAAAAAAAGTCAAATTTTTTATTTTAACTGTGATGATCTGCCTCACCTCTCTCATGGTATTTGGAGTAGCTTCCTACTTCTATTTCAGTCATAGTCTTCCAAGTATTGAGAATTTAAAGAATTATCAACCTCCTGCGATTACAAAATTCTATGCTGAAGATGGAGAGATCATCGGAGAATTTTTTACAGAAAAGAGAGAAGTCGTATCCTTAGAAAGGATTCCCAATTACTTAATCCAGGCATTCGTCGCAGGAGAAGACGCCAGGTTTTTTAAACATAAAGGATTAGATTATTGGGCTATTTTAAGGGCTCTCCTGAAGAATATCTTCTCCGGAGAGATCATACAGGGTGGAAGCACAATCACCCAGCAGGTGGTTAAATCACTTCTTCTCACTCCTGAAAAGAGTCTCACAAGGAAGATCCGCGAAGCGATCCTCTCCTTCAAAATTGAAAAATACCTTTCCAAAGAGGAGATTCTCTATCTCTACCTCAATCAAATCTATTTTGGACACGGAGCGTATGGAGTAGCGGTGGCTGCTGAAAATTATTTCGGGAAAAACATTGATGAACTGAACCTGGCAGAGTCTGCCTTGATTGCTGGACTTCCGCAGGCCCCGAGTAAATATTCTCCTCATGCCCATTTCGAGCAGGCCAAGAAAAGACAGATCTATATTTTAAGTCGGATGGTAGAAGAAGGATTTATCTCTAACAGCGAATCTTTGATGGCGATGCAGACTCCGATCAAAATCAGGGGAAAATCATATTCACCCATCGATAAGGCACCGCATTTTGTGGAGCATGTGAGGAGATATGTCGAGGAGAAATATGGTAAAGACGCCCTCTACAAAGACGGTTTGCAAGTCTATACGACCGTTGACCTCAATGCCCAAGCTGTAGCCCAGGAAGTGGTTGAATCGGGATTAAAAGAAATTGAAAAAAGGCAAAAATATCCTTCAAGAAGCTCTTCCGTTTCAATAGAAGGAGCATTGATCTGCTTTGACCTGGAAAAAGGATGGATCAAAGCGATGGTTGGGGGAAGAAACTTCAAAAAAAGCCAATTCAACCGCGCCACTCAAGCCTTACGGCAAACCGGATCTACCTTTAAGCCTATCGTCTTTGCCTCGGCCCTGGATAAAGGGTACACCCCTGCCTCCATTGTCATTGATTCTCCGATTGTTTTCGATTTCGGAAATAAAAAATGGAGGCCCCACAATTACAATGAAAAATTTAACGGCCCGACGACACTGAGGAATGCTCTGGCTCAATCGGTGAACGTCGTCACAGTTAAAATTGCCCGCGATATCGGAATCGATTACATCAGGGATTATGCCCGCAATCTTGGTATTTCTTCCTCCCTCCACAACCATCTTGCCATGGCCCTTGGGTCATCCAGTCTCTCGCTTTACGAGCTGACTAAGGCCTATGCCGTATTCGCCCAACAGGGTAAAATGTTCAAACCTATTTTTATTCAAAAGATTCTTGACAGAGATGGAAATCTGATGGAAGAACATCGTCCTGTTAATTTTTCTAATGAATCGATTGCCCCAGAACAGGTCATCAGTCCCCAAACGGCTTTTCTCATGACCCATCTTTTAGTGAATGCGGTTCAGCATGGAACAGGATGGAGAGCAAAGGCGCTCCGCAGACCTGTAGCGGCAAAAACTGGAACAACAGATCAGTATTTTGACGCCTGGTTCATCGGCTATACACCTGAGTTGATTACCGGTGTCTGGGTGGGATTTGATGAGGACAGATCCCTGGGTGATCAGGAGACCGGCGCCCGTGCGGCTTCCCCGATTTGGGTATCTTTTATGTCAAAGGTGTTGCAGGAGAAAGAGGTAAAAGATTTTCCTGTACCGGAAGGGATCGAATTTATGAAGATCGATCCAAAAACAGGACAGATGAGTTTGGCCAAGGAAGCGATCATTGAATGCTTTAAAGAAGGGACGGGACCCGCCCAGAAGGTCTATGCAGCTCAAAAGCCAACCACCGATTTTTTCAAACTGGATATGAATCTCTCAACAAAAGCTTGGTAATTTTTTTAGAAATTTACTCCTTTACTATTCACTTCTGCGGAGCAAATCCCATTCTGAAGAGAAGACGATTATGCCGTTGGTAATGCCGATCTAACTCTGGAGTCCTTTTGGTGACCTGCGACCATTGCTTCTCTGTCAACTCGATAACAGGCGGGAGCGTTTTCAATATCTGCTTTCCCAGATCTCGCCACTGTTCGTTGCTGAAGTATTCAGGGATGTTCACCGGGATGAAGGTGAAACCGACCGCTGCTCTCCTTACGTAAAGATATTGGAGTCCCCCCATTTCAGAGACGACAATCCGCTCATGAGGACCTACATGGCCGTCAATCCAGCGAGCCATGGAGAGCTTGAGCACTTCTCCCTTCCAATCCTGCATTTTTCTTGATTTTTGATAGGTGGTGACAGTTTTAACGCCGAAGTTAAGAATGACCAGGATTCCAACGATGGCCCAGGCCATTGCAATTGGTAATCTTGAACGAGGTTTGTGAGTGATCAATGGCGAAAGGGCAATAGCTCCCCCACACAGCCCAAAGCTGCCAACGAAAGCGACATGGGTAAGATCGACTCTGGTGATTCCAATGAGTACCGTAATCGTTCCAGCAAGGCAGGCACCGCCAATGATCATATGGCTGTGATTTGATGATCGTTCCTTCATGGCGAGAAACATCCGCAATGTGGCTACAATTGCCCCGAAGAGTGCTAACACCGGTAACAGTTTTATGAGGCGTAGTCCCATGATCGACAGCTCACGCCAGGGCCAACTCATTGTACCATGATTGATAATATAGCTCTCGAGGAAGGCACCGTAACCCAGTTCGGAGGCGTCCTTTTGCCCTTCCGGATAATGTGTGAAGACCCAATCGAACATGGCATACCACATCTGATCGATTCCCCCAACCATATTAAAATAAAAGATAAAGGGGACAACACTAATCGATGCTCCACCCAACACATGCAATGGTCGGGCATACATTTCCTTCCAATTTCGTTTGGCAATACCAGGTAGGGTCAACCCCGCCGTACAAACACCAAGGATCGGTAATCCTACGGACTGGATGGTAAGAGTGCTGAGCCCGAGGAAAGCTCCGCCAGCCACCTCACGTTGAGCGCAGCTACCGTTGGTCGCTAAAAAATAGATGCCCGCAAAAGCCAAAGTTTCCGCCAGCCAGTGGGGGTATGCATAGGGCCACATCGGAACGAGCAGGCAGGAATGCACTGTTGCTGCTGCAATACCGGCTATGGGTCCAAGGATTCGGGCAATAAGTACCGCAATCAGTGTTGCAGCAATCGCGGTAACGAATAGGTTTAAAGCACGTGCGGCGGTCAGTGATGGACCTGTGATTGCAAACAATCCAGCATTAAGGAAATAGAAGACCGGTCCTTGAAATTGGAAGAAGTCACGGTAGATGACTTCACCAGAGGTAATGCGAAACGAATCATAGAGGACTGTTCCCTCGTCGATAACCAGTTTTAAAGGCCATGGATAACGAGGTGAAGGTCCCCCGGGGGCGAGATAGGGGAGATGGGTAATCATGGCAAACACAAAGATACTAACGACGAATAGTCGGCTTTTATTAAAAAGCTTTTTAAGCCATTCGGGTTTCTTCATAAGTGCTTGATGTTTGGTCTGCCATGATGGATAAGGATTTTTAAAAAGGAGTGTAAATCTTTTATGAAAAGTAATCACCAGAATAATCGGGTGGGTTTCAAACCTTCCTCCGATCTTTTGTTCTGTTGGTGCCGAAGGGGGGATTTGAACCCCCACAGGTGTGACCCTACTAGACCCTGAACCTAGCGTGTCTACCAGTTCCACCACTTCGGCTTTATAGACCACAGAATTGCAATAAAGACAATACTATTTTATATTTTTTTTAGTTAAAGTCAAGTCGAGATCAGGTCCAAAGTTTAACGGTAACGATGCTGGTATCGAAGTTAGAAACACGAAGTTCGAAACTCGGAAAAATACGAACCTCCTTTTTCGAACAACGAGCATCGATACGAGCTTCGACACCGTGAAACGTTGATTTACAATGAAGCCTTAAATACCTATTATGGAACTCATTAAAGGGATTGAAAATTTAAAACGACCTTTCAGGAATCCCGTTGTCACGCTGGGAAATTTTGACGGCATCCATTTGGGACATCAGAGAATATTTGAAAAGATAAAAGAGGAGGCAAGGAGGTTAGCCGGAGCATCTGTGGTCGTCACCTTTGAGCCCCATCCTCTAAAAATACTCTCCCCCGAACAATGCCCTCCCCTGCTCACCCCTTTTAAAAAGAAAATGATGCTGATCGAACAAACAGGGGTAGAAAAAGTCCTCTGCATCCAATTCACCAAAACCTTCGCAGAGATCACTCCTGTTGAATTTGTGAAAAATATTTTAGAAGGGAAGCTTGGCGCAAAAAAAATTATCGTCGGATATAATTATCGTTTTGGAAGAGGAAAGAGTGGAAATGCACAATCTCTCAGAGAGACTTGCTCACGTTTGGGAATCGAAGTGGAAGTAGTGGAAGCATTGACCATCGATGATACCGTTGTCAGCAGTTCTAAAATTAGAGAGTTTATCAGAGAAGGAGAGGTTGAAAGGGCTTCAAAATTATTAGGAAGAGATTACCCTGTGATGGGAAAGGTGATCCAGGGAGCCCAAAGAGGTCATGCGCTTGGCTTTCCTACCGCCAATCTTGAAATCACCGAAGAGCTGTATCCCAAGCCAGGTGTCTATGCGGTCAATATCGAGTGGCATGGCCAGCGTTGGAATGGGTTAGCCAATGTCGGATTCAATCCAACGTTCGATGGGAAAGTCCTGACACTGGAGGTACATATTTTACATTTTGATCATGAAATCTACGGAGATGAAATCCAGGTCTCTTTTATCAGGCGGATCCGCAATGAAATTCGATTCCATTCTCAACAGGAACTCATCGAACAGATTCGGAAAGATATCCAATGGGTTAAGAAGAACGTCTTTCAACCTCAATAGATGAACTTCGCAAACCTTCCCCATCTGACCCTATCCAAAAGATTCTGTGCATTCCCATCCCATGAAAAATAGATGATGAACGCCTTCCCTTTTACCTCGTTGATATGGACAAACTCCCAGAAACGACTATCCTGACTATTATCTCGGTTATCCCCTAAGACATAGAGATGGTCTTTGGGCACCACGACATGTTCAAATGGACCGACTGGGCCGAGTTTTCGCCTCCATTCATTTTTCATGTCGTAATATCCCCAGGGATCTTCCATCGGTTTGCCGTTGATATAGACTTTGTCCCCCTCGATATCGACCCGATCTCCTCCGATCCCGATCACCCTTTTGATGAAGTCTTTTGAGCGATCTTTCGGGTAGATGAAAACGATCGTGTCACCCCTCTTGGGGGTTTTCAACTCAAGCAGTTTAATGTTTGTAAAAGGAATTTTGGTCCCGTAGATAAATTTGCTGACCAGGATATGATCCCCGACTTGAAGTGTGGGTTCCATTGAACTGGAAGGGATTTTAAATGCCTGAATGATAAATGTCCGTATAAACAGTGCGATTAAAACAGCAATGACAATGGGTTCGATGTATTCTTTAAAAAATTTTTTCTTATCCATCCTTCTTTCCTAAAATGAATCGATTTTATGGGTTGATATCTCCTGATAGTTCTCAGGTCTTCTATCTTTTAAAAAAGGCCATTCCTTTCTGATCCGATCGACGCTCTTGAGATCAATGTCGACAAAGGTGATCCCCTCTTTCATGCCGCTGGGCTTGTCCATCAGTTCCCCCTCCGGAGAAACGCAAAAAGAATTCCCATAAAAATCCTGTTTTTCTTCGCTCCCCACTCGATTGACTCTGAAGATGAACACCCCGTTGGTCATCGCATTGCTCGAGATCACCGTCTTCCATTTCTCCTGTGAGGCAAAAGCGGCCGCCGTTGGGGAAAAGATGATTTGGGCTCCTTTCAGGGCTAATATTCTGGATCCTTCCGGGAAAAAATTATCCCAACAGATTTGAACGCCAATTACAGCAAATTTCGTTCTAAACACAGGGAAGCCCAGATTGCCGGAAGCAAAATAAAACCTCTCCTCCCAGAGGGGAATCTGTGGAACATGGATCTTTCGGTAGGTTCCCAAGATGTCTCCCCCGGCATCAATCACCACCGCGGAATTAAAGAATCGTTCTCCATCCCTTTCAAAAATGGGGCAGATCAAAACGACGCCATGCTCCTTGGCCAACTGTTGCATCTTCATCACGATTGGGCCATCCACCGGCTCTGCCAACTGATAATGTCCCCGGTTCATCTCTTTTGGAAACCAGTGTGTGACAAACAGTTCTTGAAAGCATACCATGTTGGCCCCGCGTTCAACAGCCAGTTGCACAAATTTTATCGCTTTTTCAACATTCCTCTCTTTCTCCTCACCACAGGAGATCTGGATGCCCGCTAACTTGATCAAGATTTCTCCCCTATTTAAAATTCTAAAAATGCTAACAGAGTCGAGGGGAGGGTGTCAAGCACGAGAAAATAATTGACATGACTCCAAAAAAATTCGTTATTGCATTTTTTTTTATTAAACTTATAATGTTATTAAGTTATTAGCTGCCCCGGGGCAAAATTTAAGATGAGAATTTTAGTAATAGAAGATGAGGTCAAAGTTGCCAATTTTATTAAGAAAGGGCTTGAGGAGGAGCACTACGCTGTTGATACGGCTTTTGATGGAGAAGCAGGCCTCTATCTATCCGAGATCAATGAGTATGATTTGATTGTCCTCGACCTGATGATCCCAAAAATAAATGGCCTGGAGGTCTTGAGAAGAATCAGGGGCAATAAGAACAATGTCCCCATTTTAGTGGTCACGGCAAAAGACACAGCAGAAGATATTGTAAAGGGGCTGGACTCGGGGTGCGATGATTATCTCACCAAACCTTTTGAATTTAGAGTATTTCTGGCCCGAGTCCGCGCCCTGCTGCGTCGGGAGAGGACGGATGCGGAGCCCGTCCTAAAATTGGCTGATCTGATCCTGTCACCAGTGACCCACAAGGTGACTAGGGGTGGAAAAGAGATTGAACTGACCAGCAAGGAGTATGGGCTCTTAGAATATTTCCTTCGAAACCCTAACAAGGTGCTGACACGAACGATGATTTCCGAGCATGTGTGGGATTACCGTTTCGACTCCATGACCAATGTTGTCGATGTCTATGTGAACTATCTGAGAAAAAAGATCGACAAAGGATTCGAACCTAAACTGATCCATACCATCAGGGGCGTGGGGTATATTCTCTCCCCTGATAGACCCTGAACCAAGTATGGTACAGGACAGGCCCTGAGCTGATTTACAGTCTCTTGGCGAAGGTTAGGGGTGCAAAGCCCGTTTCGGATAGGGTGACAGAGAGTATCGTTTAAAGGTGACGACGCTGGTATCGAAGCTCGATTAAAAATGAGACGAACCTCCGGCATCGACAGGCGAGCCTGAACCTAATATGGTACAGGGTGAGCATCGATACGAACGTCGACAACGTCAAATGTATATTTCAAATTGACGATTCGGGTCCCGCGAAACGGGGATAAAAGAGGAATCGATGGATTTCAGAAGCATTCGTTTTAAACTTACGCTATGGTATGTTTTCCTCCTTGGAATCCTCTTGATCTCCTTCAGCACTTTCTTATACTTTACCCTCTCCAGTAGTCTTCGTCGTGATGTGGATCATAAACTGAGGTCTCTTGCTGAGTTGATCGCTGCGGAATCAACCTCACCTTCATCCAAATTTGATTTCGGAAATATCGATCAAACCCTCGGGGCTTCTATGAGTTTAAAACCGATCGCAAAGTTTATTCAGGTTCTCGATGAATCGGGGAGAATCAGCCAGAAGTCAGACAAGTTAAAGAGTGTTCAACTTCCTATCAGCCTCAATGCTCTCAGAAACGCCTCAAAAGGGTTGGTCACTTTTGAGACGAATCGTTCCCCTGAAAACATTCCTTTGCGCATTATCACCTTGCCGGTTAAGGAAAAGGAACAGGTAACCAAAATTATTCAGGTCGCCTCTTCCCTCCAAGATGTTGAGGATGTCCTTAAAACCCTTGTCATCATCCTGGTCATTACCGTCCCATCCATCCTCATGATCGCCAGCCTTGGGGGGCAATTCTTAGCGAGTAAGGCCTTAAAACCGGTAGATCGGATCACTCAGACTGCGAGAATCATTACCTCACAGAATTTAAACCAGAGAATACAGACCCTTAAGGTGAAGGATGAGATATCGAGACTGATTGACACGTTCAATGAAATGATCTCCCGTCTGGACCAGTCGTTCCGCCAGGTCAAGCAGTTTACAACAGATGCTTCGCATGAATTGAAAACCCCCCTGACCATCCTCAAAGGAGAGGTAGAGGTTGGCCTTCGAAAAAAGAGACTTCCACACGAATATGAACAGATTCTGGAGAGTAATCTAGAGGAAATCAATCGAATGTCGAAGATTGTCGAAGATCTCCTGTTGCTCTCCAAAGCAGATATTGGTGAAATACGTCTGATTAAAGAAGATATCAATTTAACCCGTTTCATCACGGGGTTGATCGAGCAGATGAAGATTCTGGCTCAGCCCAAGAATATCCGGATCGAAACTTCAAATCACCAGCAAGAGCTCCATGTCTTTGGAGACCCGTTGCGGATGAGGGAGCTCTTTATCAATTTGATTGAAAACGGAATAAAATATACGGAGGAGGGAGGAAGCATCCTGATCACGCTTGCAAAAGAGACGGATGATCTATCCACTCTTCTGCCCCCGCATGCAAAAAGAACAGAAGCCTTTGCCAACATTACCGTAACAGATACAGGGATTGGAATCGCCAAAGAAGATCATGAGAAAATCTTTAACCGGTTTTTTAGAGTGGATAAGGCTCGCTCACGTGAACAGGGAGGAAGCGGTCTGGGACTCAGCATCTGTAAATGGATCGTCGAAGCCCATCAGGGCAAGATTACTGTCCAAAGCGAACCAGGAAAAGGAAGTTCCTTCATTGTTAGATTACCCCTTTATTCTCCCCAAGGACAGAACTTGGACAATTTTTAACCAATAGAACCCCCTTTTTCCAAATCGACACTCTATCTCAAAATCAAAGAATTATATTAATTTAATCATTTCAGCTAATTGCAAAAATGGCAAAATTTGGCACTCATCTTGCTTCTATTATTTTCGGTTTTAAGAATTTTGTAAACCAATATGGAACCGATTCGATAAATTACACCATTTTTGCCCTTTAGCCGAAGTATATTTTGGCTGATTTTTTGTGCTTACTCATTGCTCAATGCTATAGGAGAGTGAAAGTTGTCAGAACGATTAGGCGATCTTCTCATTAAGAGAAATTTCATCACCCCTGACCAACTTAAAAAAGCCCAGGAAGAACAGAAACTCAAGGGAGGACGATTAGAGTCAAACCTGGTCAGATTGGGCTACATCAAAGAGGATGAACTTCTCTCTTTCTTGAGCGCTCAGTATCGAGTTCCTTCTGTAAAGCTTTCCAAAATCGAAATTAACCCTAATGTCATTAAATTGATCCCGTCAAGTATCACCAAGAAATATTTCATTATTCCGATTAACCGTATGGGTCCCAAATTGACTCTGGCGATGGCTGACCCCAGCAATATCGTTGTCATCGATGAAATCAAATTTATGACAGGGTTCAACGTTGAACCGGTGGTCGCTTCGGAGACAGAAATCGTCGATGCCATTAAAAAATATTATGGCGGTGGGGGTTCCGTTGCCGGATTGGGAACGACAACGTTTCAAGCTCAGGATTTTTCTTTGGATGAGGATAAGGGCCAGGACTCCGAGTTCGATCTCATGGATGTCAGCCTGGTCGATGTCGATGAGTTTGACAAGTTAGTCCATGGAGCCGTTGATAACGTCGAGGTTGTTGAAAACCAGATCACGGATGAGACTGATGAAATCGGAGGTCCGATCATCAAGATCGTCAACGGCGTTCTGATCAAGGCGATCAAATTGGGAGCGAGCGACATCCATTTCGAACCTTACGAAAGGAGTTTTCGAGTGAGATACCGGGTCGATGGCGTGATGAGGCGAGAGATGACGCTCCCTATCCAGATTAAAAACGCCATCGTCTCTCGTTTGAAAATTATGTCAAAGCTCGATATCGCTGAAAGACGCCTTCCCCAGGACGGCAGGATCAAATTGCGCCTGGGCAAAGGCAGGGAGATGGACTTTCGTGTCTCTACTGTGCCTGTCCTCTTCGGAGAAAAAGTCGTTCTTCGTTTGCTGGATAAATCGGCTTTGCAACTCGACATGGCGAAATTGGGGTTTGAAGAATCGTCCCTTGAAGATTTCAAAAATGGACTTCGAAAACCAGTGGGAATGATCTTAGTGACGGGACCTACGGGGAGTGGAAAAACAACAACCCTCTATTCGGCACTATCCGAATTGAATAAAGAGTCGGAGAATATCACGACTGCGGAAGACCCTGTTGAATACAATTTTATGGGAATCAATCAGGTCCAGATGCACGAGGAAATTGGACTCACCTTCGCTTCCTCGCTACGGGCTTTCCTCCGCCAGGACCCAGACATTATCATGGTGGGCGAGATCCGAGACTTCGAGACTGCCCAGATTGCCGTTCAGGCCTCTTTGACGGGTCACCTCGTGTTAAGCACTGTCCATACCAATGACGCTCCGGGTACCGTGACCCGATTGATTGATATGGGCATTGAACCCTTCCTGATCTCATCCGCTGTGATTCTCATTTTGGCTCAGAGATTGATTCGGAAAATCTGTATGGAATGCAGAGAACCTATCAAAGTTCATCCCCAGCTCCTCATTGATCTTGGGGTCTCTCCAGATGAAGTAAAAACCTTCCCCGTTTTTAAGGGAAAGGGATGCTCCATCTGCAACGCTACAGGCTATAAGGGACGAGTTGGACTCTATGAGGTCATGGCCATTAAGGAAGAGATCAAGGAACTCATCCTGTCCCGGGCATCAACTTCTGAAGTGAAGAAAGAGGCCATGCGGTTGGGGATGAAGACCTTAAGACAGAGTGGAATCATCAAGATCCGGGAAGGGTTGACCACGATTGAAGAAGTGCTCAGGTCGACCATGGATGACCGATGATTCTGCAATAAGAAGGAGAAGATGGAATATGATCGAATTACAAAAACTACTGGAAGCCATGATAGAAAAAAAAGCCTCCGATCTTCATATCACCACAGGCTCTCCCCCTCAGTTCAGGATCGACGGAAGACTGCTAACCGTGGACTCCACCGTCCTGACCGCTCCTGACACCAAGAGACTCTGCTACAGCGTTCTCACCGACGCCCAGCGCCATAAGTTTGAAGAAGAGACAGAACTGGACTTCTCTTTCGGTATCAAAGGCCTGAGTCGATTCCGTGGAAACATCTATATGCAGAGGGGCGCTGTGGCAGGGGCCTTCCGGGCTATCTCATTTGATATTCTCCAATTTTCGGAGCTTGGCATTCCACCCATCGTGAATGAGTTGATTAAGAAGCCCAAAGGGCTTGTTCTGGTCACGGGTCCAACCGGCACCGGGAAGTCAACCACCCTGGCCGCTATGATTGATAAGATCAATACTGAACAAAACGCCCATATTATCACGATCGAGGACCCGATTGAGTACCTTCATCGTCATAAAAATTGTATTGTCAATCAGAGGGAGGTCAACTCCGACACCAAAACGTTCGGCCATGCCCTCCGTCATGTTTTACGACAAGATCCTGACATCATCCTCATCGGTGAAATGAGAGACCTGGAAACGATTCAAGCGGCCCTGATGACCGCAGAGACAGGTCATCTCACGTTTGCCACCCTGCATACCAACTCCTGCGTGGAGACGATTAACCGGGTCATCGATGTCTTCCCGCCTCACCAGCAGCAACAGGTACGAACTCAACTCTCCTTTGTTCTCGAAGGGATCTTATCCCAGCAACTTCTCCCCAAATTAGGCGGAAAAGGACGGGCCCTGGCCATGGAGGTCTTGATTCCGAACCCGGCCATTCGAAACCTGATCCGCGAGGATAAAATCCAGCAGCTCTATTCTCTGATGCAGGTCGGCCAGGCCAAATTCGGAATGCAGACCATGAACCAGGCCCTCCTTTCTCTGGTTGAACGCCGTCTGATCTCTGTGGAGGACGCCCAGGAGCGGAGCCATAATCCGGATGAATTTCGCCAGATGTTATCCAACTCCGGCATTCTGGGAGGAAAAAGAGAAAGACCACTAAAAACAGGCTAATGGCACATGTCTGGGAGGGTGCCCTCGAACCATGAAAATTGGCAGTCAAACGGTTATGGGTAACGATGTTCGTATCGAAGCCCGAAGCTCGACGCAGGATGCTCGAGTTTCAAGTTTCGAAAGCCGAGCCTCGATACGAGCTTCGACAACGTTAAACGAGATTTTATTTTCTATCTAATACGAATGGGAGTACAATATGCCAATCTATAAATGGGAAGGAAAGACATCGAAGGGATCCGTGAAGAAAGGGGAGATGGAGGCTCCAAGTGAAGCTGCCATTCGCATCCATCTCCGTCAGCAAAGCATTATCCCCACAAGAATTGCCGTCAAGGGCAAAGAGTTTAAAATTTCTTTGCCGATGGCGAAGAAGGTTCCTCAGCGAGCCATCGCCATCTTTACCCGGCAACTGGCCACGATGATCGATGCTGGATTGCCTCTGGTCCAGTCGCTCGATATTCTCTCTTCCCAGCAGGAGAATAAACTTTTCAAAAATGTCCTCCGTGAAATAAGAGAGGATGTGGAGGGAGGATCCACGTTTGCCGGAGCGCTTAAAAAACACCCTTCTACGTTCGATGATCTTTATACAAATCTGGTGGTTGCGGGTGAAGAGGGTGGAATCCTTGATAATATCTTGACCCGGTTATCAAACTATATCGAAAAGGCGGAAGCCCTTAAGAAAAAGGTGAAATCTGCCATGATCTATCCCGCCATCATTGTGTCGGTCGCCATCCTCGTGGTGATCATCCTGATGCTCTTCGTGATTCCTGTCTTTGAGACGATGTTCAAATCGGCAGGCCAATCTCTTCCGCTTCCCACGTTGATTGTCCTCACCATGAGCAAAATCGTCAAAAAATATATCGTCGTCATCATCCCCGCGGCGATCCTCTTTGTCTACCTGTTCAAAAAGTTTTATAAGACCGAGGCTGGAAAGACCCTGATCGATCGTCTCACATTGAAAGTACCTGTCTTTGGGATGCTCCTCAAAAAAGTGGCGGTAGCCCGATTTGCCAGAACACTGGGCACGCTGGTCAGCAGCGGTGTTCCCATCCTCGATGGGCTTTTGATTGTCTCAAAAACCGCCGGAAATAGGACAGTTGAAACGGCCATCCTCAATGCAAGGGCCAGCATTCGTGAAGGGGAAACCATTGCCGAACCCCTTGGCCGTAGTAAGATCTTCCCTGCAATGGTCATCCAAATGATCTCCGTTGGAGAATCCACAGGAGCCCTGGACTCCATGTTGACAAAGATTGCGGACTTTTATGACGACGAGGTGGATGTAGCGGTAAGCAACCTAACCTCCCTCCTCGAACCTTTCCTGATGGTCTTCTTGGGAGTCGTCATCGGAGGGGTCGTCATTGCAATGTATCTGCCGATCTTCCAGATGGCATCGGCTATACATTAAACGATGGGGTTCTATGAATTCGAACCTTTGCATTCCTACCGACACCTACCAGAAACTCTTCAACAACGTGAAGGGATTGATGCTCTGGCGAGTCATCATCCTCACCGTGTTGCTTGCCATTGCCTATGTGTTTCAGCTCTCCGAGAGAAAGTACTTCTTCATCTCGACGACCAACCAGTTCTACTATTTCATCAGCATTTTCTATCTGGTGACCATTGCCTATGCCTTTCTTCTCAAAAGAATTAAGGACCTTCGTCGATTTACCATTGTCCAGTTGGTCATTGACCATCTCTTCATCACGGGCCTCATCTATTATACAGGTGGCATCGGAAGCTTTTTCCCAACCGCCTTCATCTTCTCGATCATCGGTTGCAGTATTCTCTTGTATAAGAGGGGGGCTTTTTATGCGGCATCCCTGTCCACTTTTCTTTACGGCCTCACGCTTCTCCTTCAGCTTTATGGCTGGATACACCCTCCGGGTCAGGTGGTCACGCCTGAGGCCAGCCAGGTCTTTTACTCACTGATCATCTATCTGGCGGCTTACTATATCGTTGCCTTTTTAAGCAGCATCATCTCCGAAGAATTGAAAAAGAAGAAGACCGAACTGATCCAAAAACAGGTGGATTATGATCAACTAGAAGCCTTCAATCGAAACATTGTCCAGAGCCTCGACAGCGGCCTGCTGACCATCGATCTCAATGGAAGGATCAATTTCCTGAACCGGACCGCAGAAAAAATTCTAAACCGGAAAGGGGCGGAATTAAAAAATGCTTCTATTTATGATCTCTTCCCAGAGATGGGCGGAGTCGTTGAAGAACTGAAACAGAAGGCTCCAGACTTTTTTAACAATTATCAGCGTTACGAAACCATTCTCACCGTGGAGAATGGGAGAACCATCTATCTCGGGTTCTCCATCTCTCCTCTGACCGATCCGGATGGGTCGTTGATCGGATACACCCTCATCTTCCAGGACATTACTCGCTTCAAGGAGATGGAAGACCAGATGAAACGATATGACCGGATGGCCGCTATCGGGTCTCTCGCTGCAGGAATGGCCCATGAGATCAGAAATCCGCTCGCCTCACTGAGTGGGGCGATTCAAATGTTGAAGTCAGAGCTGACCCTCGATGAACAGCAAAACCACTTGATGGAAATCACCCTGAGGGAATCGGAGAGACTTAATGCACTGATCACCGACTTCCTTCTCTTTGCGCATCCCCCGCACACCAATCAATCCTCCTTGGAGATCGGAAAGATCCTTGATGAAACGATTGAACTCTTTACCCACGCTCCTGTCTTTCATGAGGGGATACATATCACCAGGCCCCATCGAAATGGGGAGATTCTTGCAATGGTTGATCCGGACCAGGTAAGACAAGTCATCTGGAATCTTCTGATCAATGCCGCACAGGCGATACCGGAGAAGGGTGATATCCGGATCTCTCTCGAACAGACGAACGAAAATTTACGGGGGTCCATGCCCTTTCATGCGCAGATGAAAAGAAAAGACTGGGTGAAGATCACGATCGCTGATTCCGGCAATGGAATCGCCCCGCAGGAAAAAGAGAAGATCTTCGAACCTTTCTATACGACGAAAGAAGGAGGAACAGGACTGGGTCTGTCCATCGTCCATAAAATCATCGAGAGCCATAACGGAGTCATTAAGGTCGAGAGCGAGGTCGGCCGGGGAGCCGCCTTCACCGTCTTTCTCCCTGCCGGATCAAATGTCGCTCAACACCATTAAAACCGGGGAAACGTGAATGTCCAAAGATAAAATTCTGATCGCCGATGACGAAAAAAGCATGAGAGAGCTCTTGGACATCATGCTGAAAAAAGAGGGCTATAAGATCACGCTTGCCTCGAACGGTGAAGAGGTCATCAAGTTGATCGAAAAGGATATCTTTGACCTGGCCCTGGTCGATATCCGCATGCCCAGGCAGGATGGCATCTCTGTCTTGAAAAAGATCAAAACGGTCTCACCCGAAACGATTGTCATCATGATGACGGCATTTGCCTCCGCCGATACGGCCATTAAGGCGATGAAGGAGGGGGCTTATGATTACATCACCAAGCCCTTCAAGATTGATGAGATTAAGATCATTATTCAGAACGCTCTGGAAAAGAAACATCTTGAGAAAGAAAACTTCCTGCTCAAACAGGTCGTCAGAGACCGGTACCATTTCGAGAATATTATCGGACAGAGTTCAAAGATGCTTGAGCTCTACGATCTCCTCGAGAAGGTGGCTCCAACCAAAACGAATATCCTGATCACCGGGGAGAGCGGAACCGGTAAGGAGCTGGTTGCCAAGGCAATTCACTATAACAGCCCGCGTAAAGACAAACCCTTTGTCACCTTGAATTGTGGGGCCATCCCTGAATCCCTGATCGAAAGCGAACTCTTCGGCCACATGAGGGGGGCTTTTACCGATGCCATTACGACTAAGAAGGGATTATTTGAGGTGGCGGATGAGGGAACCCTGTTTCTGGATGAGATCAGCGAACTCCCCCTGATGATGCAGGTGAAATTGCTCCGTGTTCTACAGGACCGGGAGTTCAAGCGGGTGGGAGGAACTGAGGATATTCGGGTCGATGTCCGGATTATCTCAGCAACGAATAAAGATCTCGAAGGGGCTGTCCGTGAGAAACAATTCCGGGAGGACCTTTTTTATCGGCTCAATGTCATCCAGATCAAACTACCCACCCTGAGAGAGCGAAAAGAAGATATTCCCTCGCTGGTGAATCATTTTTTAAATCGATACGCTGAAGAACTCGGGAAGCAGATCTCCCAGGTTTCTTCCGAAGCCCTTCGAATCCTGGTCCAATATGATTACCCAGGAAATGTGCGAGAGCTTCAGAACATTATTGAGAGGGCTGTGGCCCTTGAGACCTCCCAGGAGTTGACTGCTGCCAACCTCAACTCTTACCTCGAGGAACAATCCCTCAACCTCAATAAGAGAAGGGGCTTCGATCTCGAAATCCCAACCGAAGGGGTCGACCTTGAAAAGATCGTGGAAGACATTGAGAGGACGCTTTTGATCAAAGCCCTTGACCGGACCAAAGGGATTAAAAAGAAGGCAGCCGAATTGTTACACATCAATTTCCGATCCATGCGCTACCGGCTGGAAAAGTACGGATTAAATCATGAAGACGAGCCCTAACCGGCTTCAACTCCTCTTAAATCGCCTGTTCAGCTCATCAAGGGAGAAAAGTTGAAAGACAGGACGTCCGTGTGGACAGGTGGTCGATGGGTTGAAGGGATAGAGGTTCCTAATCAACTCCTCCATCTCTTCTTTTCTCAATGGGAAATTGGCCCGGACCGCTGAGTGGCAAGCCAGAGAGATGAGAAGGGTATGGAGGGCTGCTGTTCCCTCCCCTTCCCTCTTTACCCCGTTAGAAAGCCCCGCTGCTTGCCCTGTTCGAAGCTCAGCTTCTATCGGGTCTTGCAATGGAGATGAGTTTATTTCATTTTGAGTGAACATGGGGTTTATAGCCCCATGTGAGCCATCCCGTTTGGAAGTCGAAGACTTTCTAACGGGGTTTACCACAGAAAGTTCCTCGAGCATCTCCCTTACCCTTTCTGCAGCTTCCTTCTGTTCGATAAACGAAGGAATGGACCGAATGGCATATAGCCTTTTCCCGACAGACTCGATTTCAAAGCCGATGGCCTCAAAAACCGCTTTTGCCGAATCGAAAAGAAGCGATTCTTCCAGAGACAATTCTATTAACACAGGTAATAGCAAGTTTTCCGAAACGATGGCCTGTTCATCAAATCTCTTTTTCAAATTTTCATACAGAACTCTCTCGTGGGCTGCATGTTGATCAATGACGAGAAGCATCCCTTCTGTTTCGCAGAGGATATAGGTCCCCCAGAGTTGACCGACAATGCGATAAGGGCCCTTTCTTTCCGTCTCCCATGCCATCTCCTCCCCCTCCGCTGCCTTTGGAACGATGACCTCTTCTCCCCATGCTGTGGGCCGATGCTTCCATGAATGCTGAAAGGGAAAAGAGGGTTGAGATTCATCGTGCCCGAGAACTTCCTGGACGCGCTCCGTAGAAGTTCTTTTGCCATTCAGGGACGTTTCTTCCAGTGCTCTCCGGACAGAAGACCATACAGCCTGGTAAACCTTCTCTGGATCCTTAAACTTTACTTCGGCTTTGGTCGGGTGGACATTAACGTCAACAGAAGAAGGAGAAACCCGGATGAACAGAATGGCCACTGGATATCGGTCACCAGGGAGGATATGCCGGTAAGCATCCAATAACGCCTTATAAATAATCCGGTCTTTCACATACCTGCGGTTGATATAGATGGAGATTCCGTCGCCGATTCTCTTCGAAAAGGAAGGAAGGCTGACAAAACCGTCAATCCGGATTTCGTCCTCTTCAAAACGGATAGCCTCAAGTTGCTCGGATACCTCCTTGCCGAGAACCGCTTCAACACGGACCAGAGTGGAGTCTGTTTTTAATAATTCCTCCAGCTTACGGCCATCGTGGATGAATTTAAAGGTGATAGCAGGATGAGCGAGGCTAATCCTGAGAAAGTGCTGGAGGGCATATCGGAGTTCCGTGCGAATCGATTTTAAAAATTTTCGCCGCACAGGGAAATTATAGAAGAGTTGATGGACTTCTATCTCCGTCCCTACAGGACAACCGGTCTCTGAAATCTGTTTAACCTCACCCCCTTCAGACACCACTTTGGTCCCGCTGATCGATGGGGAGGGTCGGGTCCGGAGGATCATCTGAGAGACCGAGGAGATGCTGGGTAACGCCTCTCCTCTGAATCCAAGGGTCTCAATGGCATAGAGGTCTTCAGCCTCTCTGATTTTGCTGGTGGCAAATCGCTGGAGGGCAAGGGGGACATCGCCTGGACCCATCCCTTCTCCGTTATCAACCACACGGATGAGCTGGAGTCCGCCCGATTTGAGCTCCACGACGATTTCAGAAGCTCCTGCGTCAATCGCATTCTCCATCAACTCCTTGACCACAGAGGCCGGCCGTTCGATCACTTCTCCAGCAGCAATCTTTTGTGCAATCGCCTCCGGTAAAACCCGGATTTTATTTTCCTTTATCATTTTAGGTTCATCCGGGAATTGAGTGAGTAACCTCCCCTTATCATAAGGGGAGGTGGGGAGGGGTTACTTTTCGTCCCAGATCAGATAAGACGCTTTCCATATCAAGCAACACCTCATTGTCCCAAAACCGCATGACCTCATTCCCCTTGACTTTCAGGTATTCTGAACGAATGGCATCATGTTTCTTAGCCTCGCATCGGTTGTGCTGTCCCCCGTCCAATTCCATTGCAAGTTTCATAACTCCCCCTCACCCCCTGGTTTATACTTAAGAGGGGGAAAAGCACCCATACGAAAGCCGGAAGAACCTCATTTTAATCTTCAACGTTCTACTTTCTATTGTCCACTCTCTTCCATAAAGACTCCCATCTTTCTGAATTTCTCATACCGGTTCAGCAAGAGCGAATCCACGTCCAATTTTTCCAATTCTTTGAGGTGGCCTTCCAGCGCCCCCTTCAATCGGTTTGCCATCCATCTGGGATCCCGATGAGCACCCCCCAGAGGCTCTCCGATCACCTCGTCAATGACTCCCAATCGATATAGATCCGGAGCGGTCAATTTCAGGGAATCTGCCGCTGTCGCCTTCCCCTTTTCACCGTCTTTCCATAGGATGGCGGCGCATCCCTCTGGAGAAATGACCGAGTAGATCGAATATTCGAGCATTAATACTCGATCCCCTACTCCAATGGCCAGGGCGCCTCCACTTCCGCCTTCTCCGATTACAATAGTGATGATCGGCGTCCGGAGCATGGCCATCATTTTCAGATTACGGGCAATGGCCTCGGCCTGCCCCCTTTCTTCGGCCTGAACCCCCGGAAAAGCGCCGGGCGTGTCGATCATCGTGATGATCGGTTTTTGAAACGCCTCCGCCATCTTCATCAACCTCAAGGCCTTCCGGTATCCTTCAGGATGGGGCATCCCGAAGTTTCGGTAGGCCATCTCCTTCACATCAGTTCCCTTCTGGTGAGCCACCACGATGACCGGTCTCTCATTCAACCTGGCCACTCCTCCGATGATGGCCGGATCATCTCCGAAACTCCTGTCTCCATGCAGTTCAACGAAGTCGCTAAAGATCGATTGGATATAATGGGAAGCTTTGGGCCGGTCGATATGCCGGGCCAACTGGGTGATCTGCCAGCCGGTCAGGCTCGAAAATATTTCCTTTCTCAGTCGATGTAGCCTCTCTTCGAGGTTCTTGATCTGTTCGTCAAAATGGAGGTGCTTTCCTCTTGAAAACCTCTTTACATGGTCAATCTCGTTTTCCAGTTCGACGAGCGGTTTCTCGAAATCCAGATAGTGTTTGACCATCTATTAACTCCATTCGAAAGAGAGGTGCGGAGCGGTAAATAACGTTTTAATTCGAGACTGAAAAACAGGCGAAGGATCAACCCGGTATTCATCGGAGAATGCAATGATGGTCTCCTGTCTTTCTCCATTGGTGATATGCAGGAAGATCCGGTATGCGCCCTTATGGGCCAGAATCGCCTCTTTCAATTCCACGAGCCCTGTTTGCGTTAAAGAAGCATGAGGGACTGTTAAATGGACAGAGCGCACGGCTGAAGCCATCAACCCGGAAAGAGAACGAACCTCTGTTGCTTTAATCTTGACATGGTCCTCAGAAAGATCGAGGCTCCCTCGCACCAGCAGGGGGTCTCCACTCCTGAGGCAAGAAGATGCGTTTTTAAATACTTCTGGAAAAAGAATTACCTCCACAAACCCTTTCATGTCCTCAAGGTTTAAAAAAGCCATGCGATCCCCTTTTTTGGTGACGATCTCCTTCAAGCTGCTCACCAATCCACAGATCTTCACCTCCTGGCCGTTCTGCAACTGGGGAAGGGCCGAAGTATCCTCATTCGACCATCTCTTGATCTCCTCCTGATAGGCCGATAAAGGATGCCTGGAGATATAAAACCCGATCGTCTCCTTTTCAAAAAGGATCAACTGGCTTTCAGGAAACTCCTCCATGTCAGGATAAACTTCCTCCTTTTCTATTGGAGCGGTTCCCCACATGCTCATCTGGCTCGCATCCCTCTTCCGCTGTAGGCCCTGCGCCTGCTCCATGACTTCCTCCAGCACAGCCAGCATCTGGGAGCGGTGGGCCCGCGAAAAATCGAAAGCTCCGCACTTGATCAGGCTTTCAATCACACGGCGATTCACCTTGCGCAGATCGACCCTCTGGCAGAAATCATAAAGTGAATTGAACCTCCCCTTCTCTTCCTTCTCTCTCAGAATAACCTCAATCGCAGCTTCCCCCACGTTCTTCACCGCGGCCAGACCAAACCGGATCTGATCTCCAGTCACAGTAAAATCCCTGTGACTTTCATTGATGTCCGGAGGAAGGATGGGAATGGACATATCGCGACACTCCGCAATATACTTCACCATCTTATCGGCGTTCTGAACTTCGCTCGTCAGCAGGGCAGCCATAAATTCGATTGGATAGTGGGCTTTCAAATAGGCCGTCTCATAGGCAATGAGCGCATAAGCCGCGCTGTGTGATTTATTGAAGCCATACCGACCGAAGGTCTCCATCTGATCGAAGATCTTCTCTGCCTTCTTGGGAGAGATCCGGTTCTTTTTCGCCCCCTCAAAAAACTTCTCCTTCTGCTTCTCCATTTCTGAGAAGTCTTTCTTAGCCATAGCCCTGCGCAGGTTATCCGCATCTTCGAGTGAAAAACTGGCAAGCGCGCTCGCAATGCGCATGACCTGCTCTTGATAGACGATGACCCCATACGTGTCGCTCAGGATCCCTTCGAGAGCCGGAACTTCATAGGAGATGGCCACTTTTCCATGCTTTCGTTTGACGAACTCCTCCACCATGCCACTATCGAGAGGGCCTGGCCGGTAAAGGGCGACCAGGGCGATGATATCTTTAAAACTCTCTGGCTTCAGTTTGGTCAGCAGATCTCTCATCCCGGAGCTCTCTAATTGGAAGATGCCGAGATTGGACCCTGCCCCAAGGGACGAGAACACTTCTCGATCATCGAGAGGAATCTCTGAAAGGTTAACCTTGATCCCTCGGCTCTTCTCGATCAGTTTAATGGCACGGTCTAACATGGTCAGCGTCTTGAGACCTAAAAAGTCGAACTTGACCAATCCGATGGCCTCGACCTCTTTCATCGCATACTGGGTGATCACTTCATCGTCCTGCCCTCGGTAGAGGGGAAGATATTCGATCAAAGGCCGGTTCGAGATGACCACGCCTGCCGCATGAGTGGAGGCATGACGGGTCAACCCTTCGAGTGATTTGGCAATCTTAAAGAGAGAGGCGACCCTCGCATCTTTCTGGATCAACTCTTTCAATTGGACCTCTTTTTCCAGGGCTTCTTCGAGGCTGATGTTGAGCGTGCTGGGAATGAGTTTGGCAATCCGGTCCACTTCAGCATACGGAATTCCCATCACGCGCCCGACATCCCGCAAAACCGCCCTTGCCTGCATCTTACCAAAGGTGATGATCTGGGCGACATTCTCCTTTCCGTACTTCTCCATGACGTACTGGATCACATCGTCCCTTCCATCCATGCAAAAATCGACATCCACATCCGGCATACTGCTCTTTCGGCCCGGATTTAAAAATCGTTCGAAGATAAGGTCATATTCGAGGGGGTCCAGGTCCGTAATGCTGAGGGCATAGGCAACCAGGCTTCCGGCCACCGAGCCTCTGCCCGGGCCAACCGGAATCCCCCTCTGCTTGGCGTAATGAATGAAATCAGCCACAATTAAAAAGTAACCGGGATATCCCATGGACTTGATGATCTTCAGCTCTTCTTCAAGGCGTTCACGATACCGTGAGGTCCGTTCCTCGAAATCGGGCGTTCCCCGATAGTGATCGAGTCTCCTCTCGAGTCCTTCCCGGGCAAGCCTTTCGAGATGAGTCTCAGGCGACTCACCTGAGGGGACGGCAATGCGCGGAATGTGCTTTTCGTCAAACTTCAGCTCCAGGTTGCACTGGTCTGCAATTTCCAACGTGTGGATAATGGCCTCCGGGACGTCCCTGAACAGGTTCATCATTTCATCAGAGGACCTGAAGTAGAATTCGTCCGAAGAAAATTTCATGCGGTCACTCTCATTCAGAGTCTTTCCGGTCTGGATGCAGAGGAGAATCTCATGGGCTTGCGCATCTTCGCGATGAAGATAATGGCAATCATTGGTGGCGACCACGGGGATGAAGAGCTCTCGACCGATCTCGATGAGGCGCTCATTGACCAGGGCCTGGTTCTCCACTCCATTCTTCATCAGTTCGATGAAGAATCGGCGATGGTCAAAGATCTTGCGGTATTCCTCGGCAGTCTGTAGGGCTCTCTTCATCTCCCCTCGGCCTGCTAGCTGAGCGACCTCTCCCTTGAGGCATCCGCTGAGGCAGATCAATCCTTCGTGGTATTTGCTCAGAAGTTCTTTGTCGATTCTGGGCTTATAGTAAAATCCCTCAAGGTGGGCAAGGCTGATCAGCCTGATGAGGTTGAAATAACCGGTTCGGTTCTTAACCAGGAGGGTGAGGTGAAAATTACCCTCCCCTCCCTCTGCCGAGGTCTTCTTCTCGAACCGGCTTCCCGGGGCGACATATACTTCACACCCCACAATGGGTTTGATCCCATGTTTGATCGCCGACTGATAAAATTCGACTGCCCCGAACATATTCCCGTGATCGGTCAGCGCTAATGAATGCATTCCGTATTTTTTGGCTAAATCAAACGCCTCATCAAATCGAATGGCTCCATCCAGCAGGCTGTATTGACTATGCACATGGAGATGGATAAATTCAGTATGTGACATATGATTTAACTTTCAAACGCCGTAATAAAAATGTCAAGGTTAGCTGTTAAATCCGAAGCACGAAATCCGAATTTCGAAACAATCTCAAATGACCAATTTTAAAATGTTCAAAACAAAATAAGTCCAAACCATTTGAATTTCGAGAATTTGAATTTGCTTCGGATTTCGATATTCGGATTTCGATATTTCTTTTCCTTACTCCCATTCAATGGTGCTGGGAGGTTTAGAGCTGATATCATAGACCACCCGGTTCACTCGCTTCACTTCGTTGATGATCCGGTTGGATATCCGCTCAAGGATCCGGTGAGGCAGTTTCACCCAATCGGCGGTCATACCATCCTGGCTTTCAACAATCCGTAAGGCAACCACGTTCTCATAGGTTCGGAAATCACCCATCACACCCACGGTCTTAACCGGAAGCAGGACGGCAAAGCATTGCCAGACCCGTCGCAGCAGGTCGTTCTTTTTCATCTCTTCCATGACGATTAGATCCGCATTCCGCAAAATCTCAAGCCTTTCCTGGCTAACCTCACCAATGATTCGGATGGCAAGCCCTGGCCCGGGAAAAGGTTGACGGTGGATCATCTCCGGAGGAAGCCCGAGTTCCCTTCCCAGATCCCTCACCTCATCCTTAAATAATTCTCTCAGAGGTTCCACCAGCTTCAATTTCATCTTCTCCGGCAATCCTCCCACATTGTGGTGACTTTTGATGGTGGCCGAGGGCCCCTTCCAGGAGATGCTTTCGATCACGTCAGGATAGAGGGTCCCCTGGGCGAGATATCTCACTCCTCCGAGTTTCCTCGCTTCCTTTTCGAATACGGAAATAAACTCGTTTCCGATCCTCTTCCGCTTCTCCTCCGGATCGGTTACTCCCTCCAGTCGTTTTAAAAATCTCTTTGTTGCATCCACATAGATGAGAGGAATGTTGAAATGGTAACGGAAGAGGTTAACCACTTGCTCTGCTTCATTCTTTCTTAGCAATCCATTGTTAACAAAGATACATTTTAATCGATCACCAATCACCCGATGGAGGAGAAGGGCGACAACGGTGGAATCGACTCCGCCGCTCAGACCGCAGATCACCGTTCCGGAACCCACCTTTTCTTTCAGCTCGTCGGTTGCCTCTTCCAGAAAAGACCTCATGTCCCACAGATGCTCGCAACCGCAAATGCGGAAGAGAAAATTCCGAAGGAGAATGATCCCCTGTGGGGTATGGACGACTTCCGGATGGAACTGAATCCCGTAGATCCTTTGATGACGATCTTCGATGGCGGCAAAGGGCGTATTGCTGGAATGGGCCAGTGCATGAAACCCGTGAGGCAATCGATGAATCTGGTCCCCATGGCTCATCCATACCTGAAGCGTCCGCCCTTTTCCTCCCATCCCTTCAAACAGCTTTCCACCTCGATCAATGATCAATCTCGCCTTTCCGTATTCCCTTTTGTCCGAATGGGCGACCTCTCCTCCCAGCAGATTGCCGATCAATTGCATGCCGTAACAGATCCCCAATATGGGAATGCCCAGCGTTAAGAGTGGTGGATCACATCGAGGGGCCTCTGATTCATAAACGCTGGAGGGCCCTCCCGAAAGGATAATCCCTTTGGGAGAAAGGGTTTTGATCTTTTCTAACGGAAAATCAAAAGGCTGAATCTCGCTATAGATCCTGCACTCTCTGACGCGACGCGCGATCAACTGAGTATACTGGGAACCAAAATCGAGTATGAGTATCTTATCGACGTTTGAAGATCTTGTCATGTTTTTCCTTCGGAATGATGGGATAAGAGAGGTATGGTGTTTATGGAAATGGATTGTCTCAATGCTTCAAAATATATTTTCCTTCTTTCAGCTCATACTGATAGGAGACGCCTTTATGGTAGAAGAGATCGGTTTTCTGGAGGAGCTGGGCTGAGACCAATTCCTCCAATTTTTGGGGATAGGCTCCTCTCTCCAGATAGAATATGTCCAGTGCATTCTTGATCCGGTTAAGCTGAGCTCGATAGACGAAAAGAGAGGGGGCCTCGATATTGACCCGTTCGATCTTCGAATCCCAGAAGAGGCGCAAGAAATTGGGCTTAAAGTAGATCAGGAGGAAAAAGATAAAGATTAAGAAGGCCCCGTAATAGACAAAAGCCATCGCCTCTCTGAAGTTGATCATCCTCACCTTTTTAACAAGGCTCGGTGTGCGTATCCCTTCAACCTCGACAAATCCCATCTCCATGAGATTGACCAGTATCTCACTTGCGTAAAATTTTCCCAAAAGGCTCCGGTCAATGATCTCCTGAACGGTTCGAGTCCCATCAACCAGGTTGTAGATCATCTCCTGCTCGGAGCTCAACTTCTCTCTCATCAGGCTCTGTGGAGAAAGAACTCCCGCTGATTTCTCTTCTGTTCCAAGAGGTCTTCGGAACACAAGGTGCGGGGAAAAAACCTTCTTTTCTATCTCTGACCACTCATCCACCATCCGGAGGATATTCAACAGGACCTGTTCGGTGCTGAGGGCAAACGGAATCTTCTTGTAACTTTCAACCAATTTGAGATCGAAATTGAAGGTCCCATCCTCCCACCAGAAAAGATCGTAGATGGTTTCATAGATCTGGGTGGTAATGACTTTCAGGATGTCCTCTTTCGTCAACAATCCAAGCTCAACCAGGATCTCGCCTATATATTTGAGCGTCTCTTTCTGAAGCTTGAGCACCCTTTCCAACTGCTCATCGGTGATCAACTGGGCCTTTACCAGGATTTCACCGATCAGGTCTTTCTTCCCCCGGTAATTGGTGTAGACATGGACAATCATTCCATCAACGAACGAGATCTCAACCAGGCTTTTTCCACGACGTATTCTCAAAACACCTGTCTTGAGTTGCTGCCCGATGAGCTGGATGATCTCTGTGATGCTGAAGTCCCTCAGTGTCCCTTGAAGAGCCATTGATTTCTCTCCTTATGCCGGGATCTCAAATTCCGGTTTAAGGCGCCGGACCCGTCGATAGTAGAAAAAACAGAACACGATGAAAAGGGCTCCCCAGAAAAAGAGTCCCCACCAGGAAAAGGACGTCCGAAGGCCTGTCTCCGGGAGAACACCGCTCCAGAAGACAAACCTCAGAATGAAGATGAAGAAAAAGGAGAGAAGCAGGATGCCCTTTAATGTCTGTCCATTCCATATCTGGCCGAATCCAAACAAAACGTAAGAAATATATTTTCCAGTAAAATGGTCCTGCTTTTGAAAGGCACCTGCCTGTTTGGACTTCTTCTCCATGATTTTGGGATGGAGCTTCTCTTTCTGGACAAAAAGCCGGTAGCAATTAAAGCAGACGAATTCCTGATCGAGCGTTTCAGAATCACCTAAATAGAACCGATGGGTGGCGCTCCCGCACATCGGGCATCGGGTCAGGAAACGTTTGGCCCGGGTATATCTCGACATCCCGACGAGATAGGCTAAAAAGAGGATCGGAGCCAGAAATGGAAGGGCTGAAGGGATTCCCTCAAACCAGGCCTTGAAGAGACGAAACAAGAGTCCCTCTTTTCCGATATACTGGTCCAGAAAACGTGTCCAGAGTGTATGGGAAGTCAGAATTTCATCGATCACCAACCGGTTCATATTGGGGGAATCGATTCCAGTATAGTACTGGACCAATTCAGGATCAAGTTGCCTGGCCGTCTGAAAGGCCCTGTCCGACTTCCTTGAAATGAACGTTTCCTGCGAATAGGCGCGATAGAGGTTAAAGTGATAAGACCCCTTATTGGGATTGATTTCGATAGCCCGCTGATAAGAAGTGATCGCCATCTGAACCTGTTTCTGGGCGAGATAAACATTCCCAAGATTGGAATGGGCATCGCTAAAGTCCGGATTACGATCGATCGCCTTCCGGTAAAAATCTTCGGCCTGAGAGTACCTCCCCTGTCTCTTCTCAATCAATCCCAGTGTCAGAAGGACATGGGGATCATCGGAACGAGAGAGGGACCAGGCCTTCAGTTTCTCCTCTGTCCCTTTGTCCCAGTTCTCATTGTTTGCCTCATTCATTTCCACGATGATGTCCGACGATGGGCTGTTTAAAAAAGTAGAGGACGTTCGGAGGAAAAAGGGAAGATAGACCAAGATGATGAGAAAAACGATGACGAACTGCCTTTCCCTGGAGGGCACATACCCCCATAGCAGAATGGTCCAGAAAAGAATGGCCCATGTGATATCCAGACGGAGAAACAAAGGGATAAAGAGGACGAATATCTTCAAGCCATTGAAGAAAAGATCGGAAACCTCGTTGGTCAGGTTTCTCCGGATATCATAGAAATAGAGCGGGGTGTATTTCCATAGGACAACGATCCCGAAAATGATGAACGCCATCAGGAGGGAATTGGAAATAATATAGAAGATATGATAGATAAGGTTGAGGGAAGACGGGTAATGACTGAGTCTCGCTTGATATCCTTTGAGCAGGGTGGGAAGGATCTCGTCGAGTCGAAACGGGTTCTGCTTCCACCGAGCCATGGCTAACTCAAAATAAGATTGGGGAAGGTCCGGTGAAAATCGGCTGGCATAGGTTGCCAGCTCGACGGCCCGATCGACCTGACCATCCTTCCTCGCTTTTTGTGCCTCTCTGATCAGAAATAAGGAAAAGGTTGAGAGATTCCGGATCCCCTTGTCCAATTTCAGCTGGTACAGTTGATCCAGATCCTTCTTATCAAATGTGGGGGGCTTCCTTTCCGCAAGCTTCGATTTAACCAGTCCTACCCCTTTGAGATCCAGCGCCTGTTCAGCTGCAGGAGAACTCTCGGCAGAAAAGAATTCCTTTGATAATGGGAGTGTCTCCTTCCGGGTTAAGAAGCCAAGATAGTACAGTAAAGAGACGAGGAGGATGAGGAAGAGCAATACGGTTTTTTTCTTCACGGCGACCCCTTCCCTTTTCTACCCCGTTAGAATCCCCATTTTTTAAAGCGGGGATGGATGGTGTGTAAATTTCTTAGTACCATTGAGAAAGGATGAGGAATGAATCTATCTCCTCTCTAACGGGGTCTATTCCAGTCTATAATTCGGCGCTTCTTTGGTGATGATGACATCATGGACATGGCTTTCCTTCAATCCCGAGGAGGTGATTCGGATGAATTTCGCCCTCTGTCGCATCTCCTTGATATTCTTTGCGCCCATGTATCCCATGCCCGCCTTTAGCCCTCCGATCAGCTGATGGATGCAATAAGAGAGGACTCCCCGGTAGGGAACCCGTCCTTCAATGCCTTCCGGAACGAGTTTTGTTTCACTCTCCACATCGGCCTGCATGTACCGGTCCTTGCTTCCTTCTTTCATCGCCTCCAGAGAACCCATGCCCCGATACACCTTATAGCTTCGTCCTTGATAGAGAACCAGTTCCCCGGGGCTTTCGTCGGTGCCAGCGAAGAGATTTCCAATCATCACTGAGCGGGCTCCTGCGGCAAGGGCTTTGGTGATGTCGCCGGAGAATTTAATTCCCCCATCAGCAATCACAGGGATATCATATTTGTCTGACACCTCAGCCACGTCCAGGATGGCGGAAAGCTGGGGAACACCCACGCCTGCGACGATCCTTGTAGTGCAGATCGACCCTGGCCCCACTCCAACCTTGACCCCATCTACTCCCGCCTTGATCAGATCGAGCATCCCCTCTTGGGTTGCGATGTTTCCGGCAATCAGCTGACAATTAGGAAAATTCTTTTTGGTATCACAGATCGCCTCAAGGACATCTTTGGTGTGGCCGTGGGCCGTGTCAATGACCAGAACATCGATCCCTGCCTGAATGAGCGCTTCTGTTCTCTGCTCCCTGTCCTTTCCTGGACCGATGGCCGCTCCCACCCGAAGCCGGCCATGAGGATCTTTGCAGGAGTTGGGATATTTCCTTGTCTTCTCAATGTCTTTGATGGTAATCAGGCCCTTCAGATTGTTATGTTGGTCCACGACCAGCAACTTCTCAATCCGGTTCTTATGAAGAATCTCCTTGGCCTGTTCGAGCGTTGTCCCCACGGGCACGGTGATGAGGCGGTCTTTGGTCATCACCACAGAAATTTTTTCATCCAGCCTCTTCTCAAACCGGAGATCCCGGTTGGTCAGGATCCCGACAAGTTTACCCTCTTGAGTGATAGGAACCCCTGAGATCCGGTATCTCTTCATCACCTCCAGAGCCTCATGGATCTTCTGATCGGGATGCATGGTGATGGGATGGAGGATCATTCCGCTTTCCGACTTCTTCACCTTGTCCACTTCCATTGCCTGATCGGAGATCGAAAGATTGCGGTGGATAATCCCGATCCCACCCTCCTGAGCCATGGCAATGGCGGTCCGCGCCTCGGTCACCGTGTCCATAGCCGCACTGACCAGGGGAATGTTCAGCCGTATCTCCCGTGTCAATTGTGTGCTGATATCCGTCCCTACAGGTAATACCTCTGAAAAAACCGGTATCAACAAAACATCATCGAAAGTCAGATACTCCCTAATATGTTTTAGATGGTCTTCCATCCGCTATCCTCGCTACCTGAAAGATTTCATTTCATATATCAGACGGAACCTGGTTTGTCAACCGGTCCTGCCCTTTGTTTTTTATAAGTCGCTAAACTTTGCAGTTGCGTAAATATCATACGAAAAGGGAGGTGGGTATGCTGGAAAGCCTTTACAGCGGCACCGTTTATCATTTTGCTCCTCAGGTTTTAAGCATACGTCCAAGGTCACCTCAGGTGACATCGACGGTTTCCCATAAAACATATAAATAATCCGCAATTGTAAAGGATTGGAATCATGCCCACCTCCCTTTTCATTGCAACGTTAAGGTAAAGACTCTGTCGCGATCCGGTTGTTTCGCCATCGTTCGGATCTCTGACAACTTTTTCTCAAGAACCTGAAGGAAATGTTCGAGGCTGTCCGGCCGCAGAGCGGATATCGAAACGGCTCCATATCTCCTGCAAACCGCCCTCACCTCTTCATGATCCAATTTATCCTCCTTATTAAAAACCAGTAATTTCGGAATCTCCGCCAGCCCAAGTTCCAGGAGGAGGTGTTCGACCGCCTCGATCTGATCATCGTGCCGTGGACTGCTGACATCAACCAGGTGAATCAATAAGTCCGACTCCCTGAGTTCATCAAAGGTTGGACGGAAAGCTCCCATCAGGTCTTTGGGCAGGTCTTTGATAAACCCGACCGTATCAGTAAGCACTGCTTCATCCTGTTTATTCTCAGCCGAGAGAAAGTCCGTCACCCTTAATCTCCGCGTGGCTGTATCCAGTGTTGCAAAGAGCTTGTCCTCCACAAGAAACTGGCTTTTTGTTAAAAGATTAAAAAGAGTCGATTTGCCGGCATTGGTATATCCAATGATCGAGAGGATGGGAATCCTGGTCCTTTTCCGAAGGGCCCTTCTCTGTTCTCTTCTCTGGCTCAACTTTTCCAGTTCCTTTTCCAGAAGATGTATTCTGTCCCTGACTCTTCGGCGGTCAATCTCAAGTTTCGTCTCACCCGGTCCTCTCAAGCCGATGCCTCCGGTCAGTCTGGAGAGAGCCAGGGTCTTCCTTGCAAGCCGTGGAAGCAAATACTTCAACTGGGCCAACTCAACCTGGGTTTTACCATCCCGGGTATGAGCCCTTTGAGCAAAGATATCCAGGATGAGCTGGGTTCGGTCGATTACCCTCAATTCGGTAAGATCTGAGATAGATGCCATCTGGCCCGGAGTCAGGTTCTGGTCGAAGATGATCAGATCCACCCCCAATTGCATACATTTTACCAGGAGCTCTTTTAACTTCCCCGCCCCTATCAGCGTGGATTGTGATATATTCTGCGGTCTCTGGATGATGGCCTCAACCACCTGCACACCGCTCGATTCTGCCAGATCCTTTAACTCCTCCATTGAGTTCTCCAATGCCTCTCTGCTCTGCCTGCCGACCGAGAGGAGGATGGCTTTTTCTTTGAACCGGCCCGTCGACAGTACTCTCTGTCCCTTTTGAAATTGATCTTCAAGGGCTTGAACCCACTTCAAAAAATCGATATCCAGCTGTCTGAACGACCGAGGGGAATCGACCTCCCATACCTTCTTCTCTGGATTGTCAGGAAGGAGATGGGCTGATTGGGCAGATTCCTCGTTCCTCTTTCCATCCGTCGAGAGAGCAACCATCATGTCCAATCTTAAGAGAGCAAGATCCGTCAAATCTTCTTCGCTCAGTGGTTCTCCCTGAAGATGTGTATGAATTAACCGCAACCCTCTTAGCCTTGGAATTCCGATACGATACCGCGAGAGATCCGGAATCGTAATTCCTCTCTGATCTCCAACAATGACCATCTCGATCGATCCTCGCCTCCCGACGAGGATGCCGATCTGGCGACGTATTTCATTCGAAAGATCTAACAAAAGATAGGCTACTTCAGGAGTGATAATATATTGGGGCGGGATTCTCCTCCGGTAAATATATCCAATCTTCCGGATTTGATTGGGCTTTAAACCGATGGTATTTCCGAAAATCTTGCTGATGTATCCCTCCTTTTCTCAAATGTTAATACGATCCCGAAACCAAGTCAACCTTTCCTTTTTATCCCTTACTTCCTGAGCGGGCTAAAGAAATGTTCACGAACTGTTCAATGACCCATAGATTGGTCAATAAATGTTCAGTAATTTGAGTCGTGATGAAGGAGGATTTTCCACGAGCAAAGGAGAGGAAGGGAACGAGTTGGTCTGCCAAATGAGGGTCAACACAGCATCAGATTTAAGATAAATCTTAAAAGTAGCCTGTACAAGGTGGGCCAAAATTAGACAACCAACAAATTTGGTCTTGAAAAAACTGCTCTCGTAAAATAGAATGATTCTATATTTGTCAAGAGAATAATGCTATGAATAAACCTCCCTTATTAAAAACTCAGTTTATAATGGAAATAAGCGAATGGATAAGGGAGGAGAATACCTTGATCAAACCATAAGGATTGGCTGCCCGCAAGGGAATGGAATCCATTGCTGAGAGGGTTGCCCGCATTCGCGAAGAGCGGGGGATTACGCAGGAAGAAATGGCCCGCCTACTGAAGGTCTCTCAGCCTATTGCCTCAGACTACGAACGGGGAGAACTTCGCCTTCATGGGGAATTGATTATCCAGTTAGCAAAGACTTTCGGGGTCACAACGGATGAAATTCTTGGGCTCGAGTCTACAAAAAACAATGGGACCGCTAAGAACCGAAGGTTTCTACGCCGCGTTCAACAAATCGATAATCTCTCCAAACGGGACCAGGAGGCTCTGTTAAGGACAATCGATGCCTTCCTCACAAAAGCAAGTTGAGCTACCCTCTCAGAGGCTACCAGAGAGTAAGAGGTGCAAGAAAGTCGGGCAGATATGAGATTTACCTATGATTTTGCCGAGGTGAAGGGGAAGGTTCCGATGATCGAGTTTTTAGACAGTCTCCCCATCAAGGAGCGCGCAAAGGTGTTTGCATGTATTCATAAACTGGTGGAGTTAAAAAATATCGGGATACCACCGAAGGAGAATCTGTCAAAGCATCTGGGAGGCGGTATCTTCGAACTCAGGGTGAGCTTTGAAAACAGGATCGCAAGAAGTTTCTATTTCTACGAATCGGAGAGGCGGGTTATATTTACCCACGGGTTTGTGAAAAAGACGCAAAAGACCCCGACGGGTGAGATTGACAGGGCAAAGTCGATCAGACAATTATGGAGAGGTGAACGATGAGCATTGCAGAGAGATATTTTAAGAAGCAGCTTAAGTCTGAGGAGTTCAGGCAGTCCTATCTGGAGGAGAAGGTAAAGCTTGACATCGAGTACCGCCTGGAAGAACTCAAAAGGGATATCCAGGGCAACAAGAGCGCCGATGAGCTTATTGAAAAGGTCGATTCCATCGAGCGGTTCGTCATGTCGGTATGACCCCGTCCTTTCATTACCTCGATGCACTTGTAAGCAAGAATGGAGATGGTGGTGAGAGGGTAAGGAAGGGATAAAATATAAGGCCGCACAGATTGGATTTTAAAAGTGCGGCCCTGCTTGATTCCTGTGGAGAAGTGAAAGAGAAGAAGTAGTAATCAAGTACCTCCAACGTTTATAAACCAAACCTTATTTTTATTCTTAAGGACTTTCCCATATTCTTTTCCGCCTCCATAAATCCCATGAGTCTCTTTTACCTCGGGATCAGTCATAATCGCTGTGGGCTAGCCTAGTATTCTAGTCACATCTTGTTCTGCCATGCCTACCTTAATCGATTCCATCTACTTAACATAATCCCTATCAACGCCACCGAGTCGATCAAATATGTATGGGAGAAATGCCTTCCCTAAAAGGTAAACCGCGGCAACAAATATCAATGCGGCCAATATATAGGTTATCTTCTTGCGGATTGGCTCAACCATCCTCCTATAAATCAAGTTCGTACTGCTATGGACATTTTTTGTCCCGTTTACAGCGCTCTATGCAATCTCCTCCACCTACTCCAATCCTTACCCCTTCGATGCTTGCCTGATAATCTGCCGGATCATAGTGTGTGGTTGGATCCTGATCATATTTGTCAACGACCTCCTTCCAAAGAGCACAGTTATGAGCTGCCCAAGGGCCATAATCCTTAGCTATCTGACAAGCTAAGGCGCAATGTGCAAATTTATCGTCTTTACCTTTCCAAAGTTCTGGATGCTCTTTTTTTACTTTTGCACAAACCGCATAATCGCCCGGTGAAGGTAGGGCCCCTGTCAAGATTTTTGTTTTTTAAAATAACTTTTTGATGCAACCCATAAACCATTATTAAAGGATTAGGATATAAACCCCCAAAAGACACTCAACCTTCTGAATTCAAATATATTTTATCGAATTGCTTGTTTTTAGATTAATGAAGGGCAGGAAAGTGACTCTACAAACATTTGTTTGCAGGGTGCATGGATAAACTCTTTTTCTTCTTTTAACTTCTTGAAATGTCTCGCCTATTACCCACTGTTAACAATTGATTACATTTTGGATATATGATTACAGCCTCCAAAGTAAAAATTCTTGAAGGAACTCAAGTCTAATATTAATCGAACAGTTGATTTGGGTTTTAAATTCTATTATTTTATGTTAACTTGGATATGATTTTGCCATTGGAGGAAGATGATTTGACTGAACTGATTGTTGTAGGCTCTGGGACCGGAATCCCTTCGCTGAGAAGGGCTTCCCCTGGATTGCTTCTCTCTTCTGGAAGTCAACACGTCTTGATCGACAGCGGTCCTGGAACATTAAGAAAAATGCTTGAAGCTGGAGTTACCTATCGCGATATCGATCTTATTCTCTACACCCATATCCACCCCGACCATGCCAGCGACCTTGTTCCGATCCTCTTTGCCTGCAGATACGGGGACTTGCCTCGAGAGAAAGAGATGACTTGCGCGGGAGGACCCGGTTTCAAACTCCATTTTGATAAGATCAGAGATGTCTATGGCGACTGGATCAGCCCCCGGACATATCAACTAACCATCAAGGAAATCACTTCAAAACCTCTTATCTCTGGAGAGATGAAAATTCTTACGGCCCCCATGGCACACCTTCCCGGGAGCGTTGGTTATCGAATTGAATGGCAGGACGGAAAGTCAGTCGTCATCTCCGGCGACACGGATTACTGTGAAAATATTGTCAACCTCGCTTCCGGGGTGGATCTCCTCATTCTGGAATGTTCGTTTCCTGACGAAAAAAAGGTGGAGGGCCATCTTACCCCTTCTCTCGCAGGACGAATCGCCAGGGAATCCAGATGTAAGAAACTTCTCCTCACCCACCTCTATCCCATCTGTGACCAGCATGACATACTAACACAGACCAAACAGGCCTTTGATGGAGAAATCGTCATCAGCGAAGACCTCATGAGGGTACAGATTTAGGGCCGTACGATTTGACAATCCTCTCTTTTTAGGATAACTTGTTTGTAGCAAAGGAGAATGCCTTGAAAAAATATTCTTTATACATTTTGAAGGTTTTGGCCTTCATCAGCCTTCTGGTCTCCATAGGAACACCTGCCTATGCCCAGGAAAAACCCCCGGTTTATGTCATCGAAGTGGACGGAATCATTAATCCAGCCACATCCAAATTCATCACCGAATCCATCGATCAGGCCATTGAGAAAGGGGCTCAATGCCTCATCATTCAGCTTGACACCCCTGGCGGATTGATGGAGTCGATGAGGCACATCATCAAAAAGATCATGACCTCCGCCATACCGGTCATCGTCTATGTTTCCCCGAGTGGCGGACGAGCCGCTTCTGCTGGTGTCTTTATCACCATGGCAGCGCACATCGCCGTGATGGCTCCCGGCACCCATATCGGAGCCGCTCACCCTGTCTCCCTGGGTGAGGGAAAAGAGAGCAAGACGATGAGCGAAAAGATCGTCAATGATACTGTCTCCTATATCAAGACAATCGCTAAAACCAGGGGAAGAAACATTGATTGGGGCGAAAAGGCTGTTCGAAAAAGCGTCTCCATTACAGAAGAGGAAGCGCTCAAACTAAACGTAATCGATTTCGTCAGCCCGGACCTCCAGGATCTTCTCAATAAAATTGACGGCAAAGTGATCAAATTTGACGGAGTGACCCGCACCCTTTTGACCAAGGGGGTGAAACCGCGCCCCCTTGAGATGAGCTGGCGGTACCGCTTCCTCGACATCATCTCGAACCCTTCCATTGCCTATATTTTGCTGATGCTCGGGATTTATGGCATCTTTTTCGAACTTTCGAACCCGGGGGCTATCCTCCCCGGCGTAGTTGGCGGAATTTTCCTCATTCTTGCCTTTTACGCCCTTCAGATGCTTCCCATCAATTTCGCAGGCTTGGCCCTCATCCTCTTTGCCATCATCCTCTTCATCGCTGAGATCAAAGTGGTAAGCCATGGTCTGCTTTCAGTCGCTGGCGTGATCTCCCTCTTTTTGGGCTCTCTGATGTTAATCGAATCACCCACCGAATATATGAGGATTTCTTTGAGCGTCATCATCCCTGCCGTAGCGGTCAGTGCGGGTTTCTTCATCTTTGCGGTAACCAAGGCGATCAGGGCGCGCCTTACCAAACCCACCACAGGAAAGGAGGGAATCATAGGAGAAACAGGAACCGTTGTAGTCAGTCTCGCTCCGGAAGGAAAGGTGGCCATTCATGGAGAATTCTGGAAGGCCGCGTCTGACCAGCCCATCGATGTAGGGGAGAAGATTCAGGTCATCAGCGTTAATAACCTCATTTTGAAAGTAAAAAAACTCTAAAAAGGAGGAACACACATGCCAATGTCAGGATTGCCGTCGGGATTATTCTTTCTCATCGTCTTTTTGTTCATTTTAGCCGCTTCCGCCATTAAGATTCTGAGGGAGTATGAAAGGGGCGTTGTCTTCCGGCTTGGAAGATTGATTGGAGCCAAGGGGCCTGGACTCATCTTTATCATCCCCGGGATTGATAAGTTGATCAAGGTAAGCCTCCGTACTGTCACCCTCGACATTCCGCCACAGGATGTCATCACCCAGGACAACGTCTCCATCAAGGTCAATGCCGTGGTTTATTTCAGGGTGATCGACCCCAACAAGGCCTTGACCGAAGTGGAAAATTATCTCTATGCAACCTCCCAGCTCGCACAGACCACGCTGCGAAGTGTTGTCGGCCAGTTTGACCTGGATGATTTGCTCTCCCGCCGAGATAAGATCAATCTTCAACTTCAGGAGATCCTAGACAAACACACCGATCCCTGGGGCATCAAGGTTTCTCTGGTAGAGACCAAGGGCGTGGATCTACCCGAAGAGATGCGGAGGGCCATTGCAAAACAGGCCGAAGCAGAAAGGGAGAGAAGAGCCAAAGTCATTCATGCGGAAGGTGAATCTCAGGCTGCAGAAAGACTAGCCCAGGCCGGCGAGGTGGTCAGTAAAAATCCGGCTACGATTCAATTGAGATTTCTTCAGACCCTGACCGAGGTGGCCACAGAGAAGAATTCGACCATTATCTTTCCCGTACCCATCGATCTTCTCTCACCTTTTTTAAAGAAATAAGTTAGGTAGGGGCGATTCATGAATCGCCCCTACGTTTTTTCAATATCCAATCGATCCGACTCCAGATTCCTTGCAGAATCCGAACATCCCGTTCCTCCATCTGGCTCCTCCCAAAGAGACGCCTGAGCGTTCGCATGATTCTCTTCGGATTTTTGGCCTCTAAGAATCCTATATCCAACAAGGTCCTCTCCATATGGGCAAACATCTTCTCCATCTGCTCGGAGGAAGCCATCTGGGTAGGGCGATCAGAAGTTGTCACAGAAGATTGAAAAAGCTCGTAACAGAGCACCATTACTGCATGCGCCAGATTAAGAGAAGGGAACGACTCAGAAGAAAGAATCCGGGCATAGAGATGGCAGAGCGAGAGTTCTTCATTGGTCAGCCCTTCTTTTTCTGACCCAAAAACCAGAGCGATCGAATTCTTCTGTGAAATGGGAATCAGTTGTTCTGTTAACTCCCTTGGGGTCAGCAGAGGAGCTCTTTCTTTTCCCTGCCGAGACGTTGTTCCAACAATGCAGCCCATTCCGGAGATCGCTTCTCTCAGTTCAATAAACTCCTCCGCTCTTTCGAGAATATCCTCTCCCCCGGATGCCAATTTATAGGCATTCATATGAAGAGGCGAACAACCATTGACTACAGTAAGGCGGTGGAGTCCCATATTCTTCATCGCCCTCGCCACCGACCCGATATTCTCAGGGAATCTGGGCCTGACCAGAATGATGGAGATAGAATCAAGAACAATTATCCGTTGCATAGTCCTCATGAATCCTTGTTCTATTGCTCTGAAAATAAACCCTGGTTAGGGTAAGGATGCCAGTTTGGTCAAAGGGTTAAGGCGAAGGTTTTAAAGAAGTTGGCCCTTGCCTCAAGATCTGACCTAAACTGGCTTCCTTGCCCTAACCTTTGCCAGCCGTAATTTTCATGATTCGTGGGTGACGATCTGTTATGTTGAATTGCCTTGACTATCCCTTTTTTTTATCTTATTTTCAAGACCAAAAATTTATCAGAATGATCGGAGAACCAAGGCCTATGAAGATGAGAGTTCCCTTTTTCGATTTAAAACCGCAATCCCTCTCTTTGAGAGAAGAACTCCAGTCCGCCATCAACGAAGTATTTGAATCCCAGCAATTTATCATGGGCCCACAGATACAGGCTCTTGAAAAGACGATTGCCAATTATTGCAATACTCCTTACGCAATCGGCGTTGCCTCGGGTTCGGATGCGCTCTTTCTCGCCTTCATGGCATTAGGGATTGGTCCGGGAGATGAAGTCATCATACCCCCTTTCACCTTCTTTGCTACGGCAGGTTCCGTCTGCCGCATCGGGGCCACTCCGGTATTTGTGGATATCGATTTCCAGACCTATAATATCGACCCATCTAAAATCGAGGAGAAGATCACAAAAAAAACAAAGGCCATCATGCCTGTCCATCTTTTTGGACAATGTGCGGACATGGATCCCATTCTCAAAATTGCAAAATCGAAACAGATCTATGTCATTGAAGATGCGGCTCAGGCGTTAGGTTCAGAATATCAACCCACGACCCAACCAAAAGGTCAGAGGGCAGGTCAGATGGGTGACCTGGGATGTTTCTCCTTCTACCCCACTAAGAATTTAGGCGCTTTCGGCGATGCTGGAATGGTCGTGGCCAACGACCTTCCTCTCGCCGAAAAAGTCCGGCTTTTGCGGGTCCATGGAAGTCAGCCCAAATATTATCATAAATGGATCGGGGTCAACAGCCGCCTCGATACGATGCAGGCCGCCATCCTTCTTATAAAATTTAAATATCTTGAAAAATGGACAGAGGCAAGGCAGAGGCTTGCAAATAAATATGAGGAACTTTTTAAGGATATCCTTCCTGTAGTAGATGGATTCAAACTTCCAGTCATCCAGTACAAAAATCGCCACATCTTTAATCAATATGTGATCCGCGTTCCCAAACGAGACCAACTCAGAAAATTTCTTTCAGAGGAAGGGATCGGAACAGACATCTACTATCCCCTTCCCCTCCATCTGCAGGAATGCTTTTCCTTTTTAAACCACCGTCAGGGAGACTTTCCGGTCTCTGAGAAGGCGGCTGAAGAGACTCTGGCTTTACCCATCTTTCCAGAGTTGACCAAAGATCAACAGGAATGGGTCGCTGACCGTATCAAAGCCTTTTATAAAAAGTAATACGGACGACCGAAGGATAATCAATATGAAGGATCCAACAACTGCGAATCAATTGATGGATAAGATCCTTAAAAAGGAAGCCACGATTGGAGTAATCGGTCTGGGCTATGTGGGGCTTCCTCTGGTTCTGAGATTTTGCGAGGTTGGCTATAAGGTGTTGGGGTTCGACGTCGATTCCAAAAAGGTGGCGGCTCTAAAAAAAGGCCGAAGTTACATTAAATCGATCTCCGGCTCCCTTATTTTACAACATCTCCGTCAAAAAAAATTGGAGGTGACGGATCAGTTCATCCGTCTGAAAGAACCGGATTGCATTCTGATCTGTGTTCCCACCCCTTTAACTGAAAAGAAAGAACCCGATCTGCAATATATCGAGAAGACAACCGACTCCATACGCTCCTGTCTGAGAAAGGGTCAGTTGATCGTCCTTGAAAGCACCACTTATCCCGGTACGACCGAAGAATTGGTTCTTCCCGGACTGGAATCAACCGGTTTGAAAGTGGGAAAAGATTTCTTCCTCGGCTATTCCCCGGAGAGGGAGGACCCCGGAAATAAGGGATTTACTACTTCGCGAATCCCAAAGGTGGTCTCAGGCGTCACCCCATCCTGTCAAAAAACAGCGATAGCACTTTATCGTCAGGTCATCCAGAAGGTTGTTCCGGTCTCTTCACCCCGTGTGGCTGAACTGACCAAACTTCTCGAAAACATCTACCGGAGCGTCAATATCGCGCTCGTCAACGAATTGAAGATGCTTGCAGACCGGATGGGAATCGACATCTGGGAGGTGATTGAGGCAGCCAGTACCAAGCCTTTCGGATTCACCCCCTTCTATCCCGGCCCGGGCATGGGAGGACACTGCATTCCGATCGATCCCTACTATCTCTCCTGGAAGGCGCAGGAATATGACTTCGCCACAAGGTTCATCCTGTTGGCAGGAGAAATCAACGTCCACGTTCCTTACTACGTGGTGTCCAAGATTCAGGATGGCCTTAATAAAAAAGGAAAGAGTTTAATGGGAGCTAAGATTTTGATTCTCGGAGTGGCTTATAAAAAAGATGTGGATGACGCCCGCGAATCCCCTGCCCTTGCGATCATGAACCTTCTTCAGAAAAAAGGGGCAACCCTATTTTATCACGATCCGTTTATTCCGGTCCTTCCCTCTTTCAGGAAGTATCGCTTCAAATTAACATCGTCCCCATTGACAAAGGGACTGCTTCATCGGATGGATGCGGCAGTCGTGGTCACAGACCATACTCAGGTGGATTATGAATGGGTCGCAAAGCACGCGCCCCTGGTCATCGACACGCGAAATGCAACCAAACATTTGAAGCGATGGAAGCATAAGATTGTTAAGGCTTAAATCGTTCTTTATATGCTTATTTCTTACTTCTATTTTCCTTCTTCTAACTCCAGCATTTAGAACTGTCTGTTTTTCTAAAAACATAGGACCCCACTTGGTCGAGGTCTTGTTTTATATGATGGGTTTGTGGGGAACGATCCCTGCCAGGCTAAATATTTAAAAGGATTTTTAAAGGCCAATTTTCGATAAAATTAACAGAGTTAGGTATTAAAAAGGCTTTACCTGAAAACCATTTTTCTGATATAGTAGACTCATCCTTTCAATCTCTGGACAATAAGGGGGGGACAAATAGGTGCCCCTCACCATAAAAACTTTACCCGTAGAATATACCTTTAAAACAATCATTATGGGGTAATTTATGGATGCAATTCTTAAATTTCAGGGGCTGCTTGAAAAGCTTTTTCAATTCGATGCGTCTGACCTGGATTTCGGTATTTATAGGATTCTGAATTTCAAAAGAAATCAGATCGGGAAATTCATTCGTGAGGATTTGAGAGATACCGTCGAAAAGGTCTTTGCAGTACATAAAGATGAGAGGCTGGACAACATTGGGTTTCAATTGGAGGATGCAAAACAGAAGGTAATACAGACCCTTGGGGTGGCCGCCATTCTTGCCACTGGAGAATTGAAGGACGATTTTAAGGGAACACCCGTCGGGAGAGAATACCTCACCATTAAAGCCCAAAAGGAAGAAGCGGAAACCATTGACGAGATCAAGCTTCAGGTCTTCAACGATCTTTATAATTTCTTTGCCCGTTATTATGAGGAAGGGGATTTTGTCCCTCAATACCGCTATTCCATCAAGAATCACAAGTATGCCATTCCGTACAATGGCGAGGAAGTAAAACTCTACTGGGCAAACTGCGATCAGTATTATACGAAGACAGGCATCCTCTTTCGTGACTATGCCTTTTTCTCGGATACAGGCAAGACCTTCAAGGTTATCTTCCGTACAGTGGTGGCAAAAGAGGAAGTGGGTTCTAACAAGGCAACAAAGGCCCGGTTCTTTGTTCTTGATGATGATAACCCGTGGGAGATAAAAGACGGGAAATGTCTCATTATCCGCCTTCAATACCGTGAACTTAATAGCGGCGAAGTCAAAAAGTATGGGGTTGAAGGTGGCAGCAATACATCCAGGCAGGAAAAGATCAACAGCAAAATCCACGAATCCGCCATCGAAGGAGTGAAAGATACTAATCTTAAAGCTTCCCTGGGTGGACCATACAAGAATGATAAACCGCTTCTCCTTTATCAATTAGGACGCTTTAGCGCAAAGAATACAAAAGATTATTTCATCCACAAAAACCTGAAGAGATTCCTTTCTGAGCAATTGGATTACTTCATTAAAGCCGAAGTTATTTCTCTTGAAACCCTGGAGAAAGAGCGGTTTTTCGACAAGCACATAACCAGGGCTAAAGTCGTCAGAGAGATCGGAGAAAAGATCATTGATTTCCTTGCACAGATTGAGGATTTTCAAAAGAAGCTGTGGGAGAAGAAAAAGTTCGTTCTTAAGACAGAGTATGTTATTACAACGGATCGCGTGCCTGAGGAATTATACCCAGAAATTCTGAAAAATAAGGCACAAGCAAAGGAATGGAAGGAACTGGGTTTTGAAGTGGCCAAATCAAAAGCAGACCTGAAGGACAGGAAACTCCCCATTGATACCAAATATTTCCCTCAGGAATTCAAAGAATCACTTTTAGAAAGCCTTACGGAAAGCGAAAACCTGGACGATCTTCTCGACGGCCTCCTGATCAAAAGCGAAAACTGGCAGGCACTGAATCTTATAGTGGAAAGGTACAAAGAGAAGGTGAAATGCATTTATATCGACCCACCTTACAATACTAATGCTTCGGAGATTCTCTATAAAAACAACTATAAGCACTCGAGTTGGCTTTCATTAATGCATGGCAGAATGTTATTAGGCAAATATTTTCTCTGTAGCTCAGGACTTCAATGTACCACAGTTGATGATATGGAGTTCCATAGACTCCGAGAGAATATCAATTCAGTCTTTGGAGATGAAAACATTGTCGGTGTTGTTGCCATAAAAAGCAATCCGTCTGGGCGTTCGACTGTAAAAGGCTTCTCAATCGCTCATGAATACGCCATCTTTTCTTCTTCAACAGGTATTGCTGATATTGGTATGATTCCTAGAACAGAGCACCAGATAGCTCAATATAAGGAAAAAGATTCCTTTGGTTATTTCCAGTGGCGCAATTTTATGAGGTCTGGTGGTGCAAACGATTTTAGAACTGCACGCCCAAAACTGCATTATCCAGTGGTCGCACGTTGTGGGGAAATTGTCATACCCAAGACGCAGTGGAGCAAACGGACTATGCGCTGGGAGCTATTGGAAAAGATAGATTTAGATGACGAGATTATATTACCCGTGTCTAATGGCATTGAATACACATGGCGGTTAGGTATGGAGTCACTCAAAAAACGCATCGATGAAGTGCGCCTCAGGACCTTAAGCGATGGAAAGAAAATCGTTGAAATAAAGTTCAGAATAGATGAAGAGGGTGTGTTGCCTAAAACAGTTTGGGACGATAAACAAGTCAATGCCACAGCATATGGTACGACAGTGCTCCGCAATCTAATGGGCGTATCTCAGGCATTTTCTTTTCCAAAGTCTGTGTATGCAGTGCAACGGTGCATACAGGTCTGTGGAACCGATGAGAACGATTGGGTATTAGACTATTTTGCTGGTTCCGGCACAACCGCCCACGCAGTTATCAATCTCAACCGTGAAGATGGGGGAAACCGCAAATACATCCTCGTTGAAATGGCAAGCTACTTCGAGACTGTTCTCATGCCTCGTATCAAAAAAGTTGTTTTCACTGATGATTGGAAAGACGGCAAACCTCAAAGTCTCAATGGCATAAGCCACTTCATGAAATATCAATACCTTGAACAATATGAAGACGCCCTCGACAACCTTGAACTGATACCCAATAAAACCGCTCCGAAACTCTTCGGTGATGATTATCTGCTCAAGTACTTTCTGGATTTCGAGACCAAAGACAATCCCAGTTTGCTCAACATGGAGCATCTCAAGAAACCTTTCTCTTATAAGCTCAAGGTGAATCTGGAGGAGGTGGGTGAGCCACAGGAGGTGGTTGTGGATATACCTGAAACCTTCAATTATCTCCTTGGTTTGAAGGTGAATAAGGTGAAGGTCTGGAAGAACAAGGGAAAGAAATATCTTTTTACTCTTGGCGAGAAAGAGAACCGGACCATTGCCGTTGTCTGGCGTGAATATGATGATGAGTGGACGCAGGCAGATTTCAAAAAAGATAAGGAATTCATCATGGAAGAGCTTGGCTCCTGGTCGCCCCAGATTGTCTATGTTAACGGCCAGAGTGTTCTCACCCCTGCATTTGGCGATCATGTTGTCGAGATTCGTTCCATCGAACAAGAATTCAAGACGCTGATGGTGAATTCTTTATGAAGATCTCGTAAAAAGTCGTTATCCCCCTTCGACAGGCTCAGGGTGAACGGTGTAATTTATTGGGAATCTCAAAAAAGTCTATACATGGCGGCTATCGACACAAAGACTTATAACCCCACCCAACCTCCCCTTATTTTAAGGGGAGGAACATCCTCCTCTTAAATTAAGAGGGGGAAAAGGGGAGTTAATACCTTTATGAAGATTGAAAAATATCTCGTTCTCAATAAATACCTTCTTTCCCTGTTTGGCGTTACTGAAGTCAGGGATTTGCAGAAGGAATTGGCTGAGAAGCCCGTGGGCTATGATTCTGACGGGAGGAGTTATTTTGTCAATGTGCTTCGTTCTTTGGATGGACTGCAAAGGGGTAAATTATCCGAGGAGATACTTCTTTACTACGATGGTAACATTCGTGGCTACGTGGCAAGCATCAATGCCAAACGGGAACCCAAAGTTTTACTCAAATACTTCCAATACCTGGCTGTTCTTTTTACTGAGATATATCTCGACGAACTGAAGAATAGAAAGATCGGTTTATTGAATGATCTGAATACATTCCTCGACAGTTATTGCCGTGAAAACGATCTCGACGACCGTATCGGCCATTTCACCGAAAATGACCTGAGAAAGCTTGCCTTCTGGATGGCAACGGGTTCCGGTAAGACTCTGCTTCTCCATATCAATTATTACCAGTTCCTTCGCTACAAACTATTTTCTCCCGACAATATAATCCTGATCACACCTAATGAAGGACTTTCCAGGCAGCATTCAGAAGAGCTACAGAAAAGCGGCATCCCCTGCAGACTCTACAGCGGTAATTTGAGTAATGTGGGCCTCCTGCCGGGTGAGAAAGGGATGTTGATTCTGGAGATGACGAAGCTGGTGGAAGAGAAAAAAGGCGGAGGCGTGACGCTTCCCGTAGAAGTTTTTGAGGGACAGAACCTTCTTTTTGTGGATGAGGGGCATAAGGGGAAGAGATCAGAGGAGCAGAAGTGGGCAAAGCTGAGAAACAGGGTCGCAGAGAATGGTTTTGTTTTCGAATACAGCGCCACCTTTGGACAGATTCTAAACGAAAGTAATCGAGAGACACTCGCGGAATATGCAAGGGCCATCGTTTTTGATTATTCATACAGATACTTTTACCTCGACGGCTATGGTAAGGATTTTTCCGTGCTCAATGTCAAACCGGGCCATCTCAATCAGCAGCAGTTTCAGGAAACCATGTTCATCGCCAACCTCCTGTCCTTTTACCAGCAATACCTCGCCTATGAAGACAACCGGTTGCTTGCCAAGGAACACAATCTTGAAAAACCCCTCTGGATTTTTGTCGGGACCACCGTCAATGAAGAGGAATCTGATGTCCTTCAGATCATCGAATTATTCCGGAGAGTCCTGCACGATGAAGGCTGGGTCCGTAAGCAGGCGAAGATGATCCTTGATGGGAAATCAGGGTTGAAAAATGAAGATGATGAAGATGCCCTGGCGGGTGAATTTGAATACATCCGGGAAGTGGGTTTCGATCTCGATGACCTATATCGAAGAGTTTTCGGGGGCAAAGGTCGGTTCGGTGTACACGAAATCAGAAATGCGGACGGCGAGCTGGCTCTGAAAGTCGGTGAAAACCAATATTTTGGCGTGGTTAACATCGGAACCGTCTCAAATGTGAAGAAGGAGCTTGAAAAGAAGAGCATTGGAATCGAGGTGGATGCGGTTAGTGGTTCTCTTTTCAATTCGATCAAGCGGGAAGCCTCCCCAATCAATGTGCTCATCGGTTCCAAGAAGTTCATCGAGGGATGGGATACGTGGCGAGTCTCCAGTATGGGACTCTTGAATATTGGGACAGGTCAGGGGCCCCAGATCATTCAGCTGTTTGGCCGGGGAATCCGTATCAAGGGACGTGGCTATTCCCTCAAAAGAAGTGGAGATAAAAGCCCAGTTCATTTTTTAGAAATGCTGAATATCTATGGTATCAAAGCGGATTATCTCAGCCGTTTTCTGGAGGCCATTAAAAAAGAAGAGGTTGAATTCGAAAGCATCGATATTCCCGTTAAGGTGCAACACGAGAAAAAATGGGGGCAGCTTTACTATCTTACGAAGGATCGGACAAAGAAGTTTGAAGAAGAGGTGGTCCTACCCCTGGAGATTGACAAAGGGGTTTTTGTGCGTCTCGACCTTACACCAAAAGTTATGATGTTCATTGGCAAGGATAGGGAAAAAGATGGTGGGGTGAAGATTCAGCAGGCTCGCGCTGAAACGATTAGGGAGACTTTACCGGAAAATATTTTAGACCTCCTCAATTGGCCTCGGATTTTATCAGAAATACAGGAATTCAAGGCATTGAGGGGGTATTGGAACCTTGTCATCGGTAAGGATAGACTTAAAAACATGCTGCTATCGGACCGATATGAAATTCTTGTGCTTGGAGAGTATCTGGATATAAAAACAAAAGAAGATCTAAACCGCACGGAGGACATTGCGATTCAGGTTTTGAAAAAATATATAGAGCAGTTCTACAAGCATCATGCCAAACGGTTCGAATCAAAAAATATGCGATACGATAGGGTCACGAGGCAGTCGGTATTGCCTCTTTTCGTAAAGGAGGGAAATCAATACGCCTATACGGTTCAGATAGACAAGGCGGAAAAGAAGCTCATTGAAGAAGTTAAAAAGCTTGTTAAGGATTTGGACAAGCTATTTAAGCAGGCGGAAAAACCAATTCCACGGGTTTACTTTGATCGCCATTTGTATCTGCCTATCCTGCTCAGCAGTAGAAAGATTGATAAAATATCCCCTGCTGGGCTGGATGAAAGTGAAAAGGTGTTCCTCGCACATCTCAAACAATACCTGGAAAACAATAAAGAGAAATTTGGCGGTTATGAGATTTATCTGCTGAGGAATTTCCCGAAAGTGGGCGTGGGGTTTTTCAATCTCAGCGGCTTCTACCCAGATTTCATCATGTGGGTGAAGAATGGAAAACGTCAGCAGATGGTCTTCTTAGATCCAAAAGGGATGGAACATATCAAGAGATTGGATCATGAAAAAGTTCAACTGGCCAAAGATATTAAGAAGTTGGAAAAAGAACTCGGAAAAGAAAATATCAGTCTGCATTCTTTCATTTTATCAAAAACCCCGTATGAAAACGTCGTAAAAGGGATGGGGGAACCGGATTCAAGAGAGAGATTTGAGGCAAACCATGTTTTGTTTCTTGACGATCATGAGTGGCCCAAAAAGTTTTTTCGAGAAATTATGAAGTAAAGAAAGATGTTTCATGAGGCCGTAAAACCCTGCTTTGAGGTCGGTAAGGTTGTATATGTATGGGAAATATTACTTAATCCGATGAGATGTGCAGATTTTACAGGAACAAGAAGAGTTTGTAAAATGTCTTACTCCAACGACAACGTCTCCCTTGCGGTCAGCTCTTTTAAAAATATGGTCGAACAACCTCTCCTCTTTATTCTCCAAATATCTTCGTAATGCATACGCACAAACATCAGCGAGTTGGACCATACTTGTTAATTCGGAACTTACGAATAAGGGGGTTTCAATAAGATAATTAACCTGAGTAAAAAGTGTTCCCTTTGTATGAAAGGTCTTCATAAGGTCTGTATGCTTTTTAGCGACCGTCTCATTGTTATCATGGACCAATAAACCATACGTATTTTGTTCTCCGAAAGTATTAATAGACTTCAGAAATTGTTCAAATCTTGATACTATTTGTTCAAAGGCTTGCTCATCAACGCTTTGTTTAATTCTTTTTGGATCAAAATGGATTTTATCCACACACTCTGCAAATAACCGTGCAAAACCCCAGTTACCAATTATTCTTGCAATCTCTTCCAAGAATGATATTCTTTCTCCATAAGTTAGATGAATGTAGTTCTCTGTATGCTTATAATTTTTTTTAGTCTGTTTGTATAAATTATGTTTATGAGATTTTTGTAAATTGAGTAGGTCAGTTTTTCGATACCTCTCGACCTCATATCTCCTCTGTGAATAATCTAACCTTGAAAAATTAGGGATCTTATTCTGTTCAATATATTTTCGTGTCAGCCAACCGGAATGGATTTCACCATCTTGAAGGGAATATCTCTGTTTTATGGTATAGATCTGTGCCTCAGCATCTCGCCAATGCCAGACCGGTATGGAGAGGCCTGCAAGAACATAGTGGGAGGTATTTCCAGGGATATCAGGGGTACCTGATTCATCAACATAACAAAGGTACATCGATTTACCCCCAAAAAAAAAGCGACTGGAGATGAGGTGTAAAACCTCTCTTCGAGACGCTTAGCGACTCTTTCCAGACGCTGATTATAAATAAATCATTATTAACATAATGTCAAGTAAATTCTTACATTAATTTATATCTGCATATCGTTCACCTATTTTCTTAATCGTCGAACTTGCCGGCAGGCCCTTTATCTTTTCCAAGGTGTGAGGCTCGTTCGATGATTTTTGTTTCTGTCCATTCCTCGGGATCTTCGATCCGCTTTACTTTTGACCCAAGATCATAAGAGCCTGCCTTTAAAATGGCCTCGATCGCAAGTGGAGCGGTATCCTGACAATAAAATACCTCGGTCATCATCTTGTAGGTAAATTCCTCTACTCCCTTGGCCATCCGTTCTCTGACCTCACGAGGCTGGGCAAGCAGCTTATTTTCAAAAGGGAGATTCAGATTTTTATAATCCCCCTTCTTCCAATTTTTCGACTGGGCATGAGCTACCATCTCAGTCCACATCTCCTCGGTAACTCCCTCCTCTTTTACTTTGCTGAAATTCCCATCCACGTCCAGAATGGCATTTCCATAATCGTTGACCTGGACACCCCAGGAAATCATCTGAAGGGCTGTGGCCACATTGGCTTTGGTGGTGTGAGTTTGACTAATAATCTGGCGAAGTCTTTCTGAACTGTTGCCGGAGGTTCCGTGCTGAGCGCCCGAGATCTGGTATTTCTCTAAAGCGGTGTGAATGTTTGCGGTCAATGGCACCTGGATTCCGGAGTCCTTCTCTTCGATGCCGTGTGTCGTTCCATTGTTCAAGGCGATCCAATCCGGAAAGATATCATGAGCATTCAATCCCTGGATCAGGAAAAGGGCTTCCTCAACTGTAGATAACCCTTCGTCGCCTTTGATCTCCCCCACCTCTGTTTCGAGTCCCGCCCATTTGGGGATGAAAGGATTGATGGCAATATTGGCCAACAGGTTCTTATCATCCGGAAGATGAGATGCATCAATGGCAATCGAGGTCATTCCAGCATCAAAAAAGGTGGGAATCTCAATTTTTGCTGCGTCAAGGTCCTTATCATTTTTAATGCCGTAATGGTCCGCATGAATAGCCACCGGAACCGTGATGCCGAGTTCGTTGCAGATCGCATCAACCAGTATCGCCATGTTCCAGTAGTTGACCGCGCAATAGGCCTTTGTTCCTCCTTCTGATTTTGCGATCTCGATGATGACCGCAGCATTGGCTCGTTGAGCTGCCTGAAGCACACCCCGGATGACCAATTGGTTTCTGCCGTTTGCGGCCATGGCCATGGCTTTGCCTTTGGCTCTCATGGCTCGATCGATCACTTTTCCGCTCACGATCAAGGCTCTTGAATTGGGGAAAAGTTTCTGAATATTGGGCGGTCGTCCAATCTCCAGCGCTTTTTTAAAATCCGCTTTTTTAATCTTTTTTCTTGCCATGGGTCTCTCTCCTTTTGGATGATAAAATAAATATCACGAATGACAACGAATGGCACGAATAGGTTTTATTCGAGACATTCGCTCTCTCACTCACCCTTTTTTTCTTAACACTGTAGCGACATCCTCTACCAGCTTCTTTGATCCCACGTAGAGCGCTGTCCGTTGGTGATGTTTGGACGGCTGGATGTCCAGAATGGGTATTCCCTCTTCATTGACCGCTGTCCCTCCTGCTTCACGGCACATGAAGGCTACCACCGCCCCCTCATACATCAGTCGGAGCTTACCCTCAGGGCGGTTTTTCTTTGGATTGGGATGGTTGACGATGGCCGGATACATAAACATTCCACCATTGGTCAGAACCCGGTGGAAATCCCCGGCTAATGCGCCCAGGTATCGGAACGCATACTTGCTCTCATTCTCCATAATCCACTTCTGCACTCGTTCGGCATAGGTGTAGCGATTCGATGCATTAAATGATAATTCCCAGGTCTTTGTGTCTTCGGGAAGGACCATCCGCGTCGGTCTGACAAAGGTCATGGTCTCATCAATGTGAAACCTCCAGGTTCCCGCCTCCTTGAGCCCGAGGGTGAACGTTCCTGTTGGGATCACAAACATGCCTGCCGCAATATAATCCTTTCCGGGCCTCAGGTGACCGTCTTCAGGTCCGTCGAGATTCCGTTTAGCGATCCCAAACATAAAACCCACTGGCAGGCCATGGGGGATATTGGACGAACCATCCAGAGGATCAAAATAGACAAAATAACGTCCTCCCTCTGGATTAATCTGGATAATCTCGTCCGATTCCTCGCTGACCGCATGAATGACCCGGCCAGAACTTTTTAAATAGTGGATGGTAATCTCCTGAGCAATCTGGTCCATCTGCATGACATCTTCATCCTGCACATTGACGGCCCCTGATAAGCCTAAATTCCCTTTTAACGCACCCGTGAGATAATAATGCTGGATATGTCTTGCCGCATTGATCATAGCATCCATCAGGATTAGAAAGTGGTAGGTGCGATTGTGCTTTTCCTGGTGTTGAAGAAGAAAATTCATAAAGGTCTGTTCGAATCGGATCATATGTTTTCCTTTCGTTTTTTAATGGGACATCTCAGAACTTATTAACTGTCCTATAATAACATTATTTTGTAAAATCCCTCCAAACCTCCCTTTGCCAAAGGGAGGTATTACCCCTCTTTGGCAAAGAGGGGCAAGGGGAGATTTTCTAATGCTTTTGTCGATCCAGTTATGATGCGTTTAATAACCTCTCGCCCCTCAAAGAATGGGCAAAACCCTTTGTGATCCTGACCGGAACGACTTTCCCCACCAACTGAAGATCGCCTTTAAAATTGACGCTCTTGTTGGTACGGGTTCTTCCTGTTATATCCTGATCGCTCTGCTTGCTACATCCCTCCACCAAAACCTCTTCGGTCCGACCTTCATAGGCGACATTTTTTTGGAGAGTCACCTCCCTTTGAATTCCCTGAAGAATCTCCAGCCGTTCCTGTTTTATCTTCTCTTCAACCTGATCATCCAGCTGGGCGGCACCGGTGCCTCGTCTCGTAGAATATTTAAACGAGAAGAGGTCATCAAATTGAACCTTCTTGATCAGATCCAGGGTCTGATTAAAATCCTTCTCTTCCTCCCCTGGAAATCCAACAATGACATCAGCGGTGATCGCCATCTCAGGACAACGCGCTCTTAAACGTTCGATTCGTTCAAGATAAGAGAGGGTGGAATAACCCCGGTGCATCTTTTCCAGAATTCGGTCTGAACCAGATTGAAAAGGAAGATGGATATGCTCGCATAGTTTCGACAGGTCTGAAAAGGCCTTTATTAAGGCGTCGGATAAATCCTTCGGATGGGAAGTGGTAAACCGAATTCGTTCGATCCCCTCAATCTCATTGATTCGGCAAAGGAGTTCCGAAAACCCAATCTCTCCTTCCAACCCTCGCCCGTACCCATTTACGTTCTGGCCGAGCAGGCACACCTCCTTGATGCCCCGTTCTGCCAAACATCTGATCTCTTCAAGGATTTCTGCGCTGGGCCGGCTTTTCTCCCTTCCTCTAACAAAAGGGACGATACAGTAAGAGCAATAATGATCACACCCCTGCATGATCGTCACAAAAGATTTCACTTTTGGATGGGAACCTGGTGGCAAGATCGATTTTAAATAATTTCCCTTCTCATCAAATTCGGTTTTGCAGAATCTCCCTCCTTTGGCTTCTATCTTTTCCAGCAGGTCCGGGAGGGTTGAAATAGCATGCGTCCCGATCACCATATCCAGATAGGGAACCCGGTCTAAGAGTCGGGGCCCTTCTTGTTGGGCAACGCAGCCAGCCACCCCGATAACCGCTCCCCTCTCCTCTTTTAACCGTTTATACCTCCCCAAAGCGCTGTAAACCTTATTTTCCGGTTTTTCCCTTACGCTGCAGGTGTTGATGAGAATCAGGTCGGCCTCTTGAGGATCCCTGGTCTCCAGATAATAGGAGCCTTCCAGGAGCCGGAGCATCCGCTCTGAATCATGCTCATTCATCTGACAGCCATAGGTTTCTATGTAGACACGTTTATTCATTGAGTGAGCCGATCCCACTGTGTTCTAACTCCGTAGCAGATATAGCCTCCGGCTACCGAATGACAAATGTCAAAGTTCAAAGTTCAAATCAACTCTAAAATGATAATGTCAAAATCTTTTCGAATTTGTCATTCCTTTGACATTTAAACTTTGGAATTTGAACTTTCAGGAACCTATGGTTATGTCCTTACCTTGAACTTCTTATCCAGAATTCCCATTTTCTCGACGATTCCGCCGTATTCAAGTTCGTAGTAAGGCAGCATGGCCGCACCTGAAAAACCCTGCTGACGTATGTCTGTAGCCTTCTGCGAAACCTTGTTCCTCACCCAATCCCAGTAAGGATGGTCAAAGGCGTCGGCTGGCTCGGTCAATTTTCCATTGTGTACACAGAAGGCATGGCAGGCAACCACCGGCGGGCCATCGAAGTAAGAGATGGGTGAATTTATTTTTACCGGCATGAGCGGTCCAGTGTGGCTGCCTCTCATAAACCCTGCAACATAGTGTCCAATGTTAAATGGAGCAAGCACTTCGCCTGTTGCCGGAAAGGAACCCTGGACCCTGACCAGCATCACCGGGTCATCTTTTCCCGTATATTTTCCAGCAATATTATGAAGCCGGGTGGTACTGACGGAAGCTGCTATATCTCCGCTATTACGCGAATAGATAGCCTCGATCACAAACCTCTGGTTATCTCTTAAAAGCGCAGCAATGTCATAGATCTCCTCAGGGGCATTCAGTTCGATCAGCCGATCTCCCTCTGTATAGTTGACATCCATGATGACAAACTTAAACCCTTTGTTCATCGAGGGACTGAGGATGAGCCCTGCATTGTACATCGGGTCAGCAAAAGCCAGATAGAGCGGAAGGTTATAGGCTCCCGGATCGGTCTTATCCGCCGCAAAAAAGAGGAAAGGTTCGTTCGGTCTCTCTTCAAACTCCATTTCAGCCACGGCTGGTCCCATTCCCTTCACGTTGCCCGAGAAGGAATCCTTGAGCAGGTCCTGGCCAGCTCCATAAAGCCCCTGATCCTTTGCCACCTTTGTCCCGGCCACAAAGGCATCCCAGGCTAATTTGTGGATTTTTTCATTCCCTTTCCCGAGGGTATGCGTAAAGAGGATGGCCACGTCATCCCCTGTGTGGCTCACAAAGAAATCAGAAACCATCCCCTTTCCTTTTTCAGCCACATAATTTCTGACCTCGGCAATTAGTTTCTCGCTGGGCCGAATGTGCCCTCCAATGCTTCCGATGTCCGCTTTAATGATACTCAGTGTCGTCTTCATATCCCCCTCCTTTGGACTTCACTGCCTTAAAGCTTCCATTTCTTTAATGAATGAATCGATGAATAGTTGGTTAAATCGAGGTGGAGCGGTGTGATGGAAATAGAGGCATTCGATACCGCCTCGAAATCCGTGTCTCCTCTCTGATCAAAGGTCAGCGATCCCTCACCGATCCAATAATATTTTTTGCCCCGCGGATCCACCTTTTCCACCACCGCACTTCCGTTTTGGGTCCATCTCCCCTGCTGAGTAATCTTATAGGACTTTATCTTCTTTTCATCAAGATTGGGGACATTAATATTGAGCAATGTATCTTTGGGAAGCCCCCTTTTGAGGATATGGCGTGCCACCCTGAGTCCAAACCGGGCAGCTGTTTCAAATTTAAAATGACTCCTCGATACCATCGAAATGGCGAAGGAAGGGATTCCCAGCAGTGTTCCCTCAAAAGCAGCTGAGACCGTTCCGGAATAAGTGACATCATCCCCCAGATTCCCTCCCTTGTTAATCCCGGAGACAACCAGCTGGGGACGCCCTGGCAAAATGGCATTGACTCCGACATAAACACAGTCAGCGGGAGTTCCGTCTACCGCATAGACATTCTTTCTGATTCTTTCCACCCGAAGGGGACGGTGGAGGGTAAGGGAGTGAGCAATGGCGCTTCGCTCCCGATCCGGGGCAACGATAAAAACTTCTCCGATTTCCTTGAGAGCTTTTGCTAAGGCGAGAATACCCTTCGAATAAATTCCATCATCATTGGTGACTAAAATGCGGGACAGTTCGGACATATTCCATAAAGAAGGGTAATTGGTCGGGGCGAGAGGATTTGAACCTCCGACACCTGACACCCCATGCCAGTGCGCTACCAGGCTGCGCTACGCCCCGAAGAAAACAACGGAATGATGGAACAATGGAACACTGGAATATTGGGTATAAGATAAAGGAAGTCTTTTTATTCAATGCTTATTAAACCCATTATTCCAATATTCCATGATTCTGAAATCTCTTATGCTTTAGTATATTCAATTTCCTCGAAAAAGTCCAGACTAATCGACCACCACAGCTGTACCGCTGGCGCTCAATAACCACATCACCATATCATTATGCGTTCCGAGCATCTGGTAGTTGACTTCCACACCAATCACTGCATTTCCCCCCAATTCAATCGCCTCATCTTCGATGGTCCGGATGCAGAGTTCTCTTCCGCTTTTCACCTTCTCTGCCCAGGAGAGGGACACGCCTCCGTTAAACCTCTTCATGTCCAGATCCTGAACAAGGCCCACCCCGAAAACATGTTCGTGGGTCACCATTCCCAGGGTCCTTACTATTTTCCGGTCGCCGAAATCGGAGTGATGAATGGAGATAATCTCTTTTCTCTTCTGCTCCTTCTCGAGAAATTTTCTAACTTCTTTTTTTCGCTTCTCGTTACAGGCAGGGCAGATGTCAGGAAGGCCTTGGCCCGACTCATAGACATAAGAACTTCCACAAGCCGTACAACTCACCACCCAATTCATAACGCCCTCCTTCCACTCTTTCCAATCTTCTCAGAAACTGTCCCTCTCATCTGAAAACTGCTATTCCAGCAAGCTTCGAATCCCTTTCAGTTCTTCCCTGACCGCTAACAACAGGTCGTGATCCTTCCCGCTCGATCTTCTTTCGACCAGTCTCAGCTTCACCCTGTTGTTCTCCGCGCGTTCAATGTCTTTGATCTTCTTTTTTGCTCCGGAGATGGTGAACCCCTCCTCGTAGAGAAGTCTCCTGATTTTCAGGATGAGATCCAGGTCCTTTCTCCTGTAAAGGCGCTGGAGGGACCCTCCTTTGTGGGGTTTGATGACCTTGAATTCCGACTCCCAGTAACGGAGCACATGGGGTTTGATCCCCGTAATCCGGCTCACCTCTCCGATCCGGTAGTAGAGCCTCTCCTGGGAGATGGGGTACTCCATTTCTCTCTTTCTCAGCAATCGGGTTACCACGTTATCACCTCACACTCCCGATTTCTCTCAATCCCACAGGGATACAAGCAAACCGAGATGGGGCTGCCCTTGGATTCATTCCGCCGTATAGGAGCCTGACACCTCAGCGATCCCTGTGCTTAACATGAGATGAAATGCGGGATCTACTCATTCCGGGGAGTTGTTTCAGTCCCGGGAGTCTCCCTTCGATTGAGAGCAGCCTTCAATACCTGACTCGGCTTGAAAGTCAAAATCCGCCTCGGTGTAATCTCAATATCGTCCCCTGTCTGTGGATTGCGCCCCCGCCTCGACCTTTTGTTTCGGATGACAAAATTTCCAAACCCTGAAAGTTTGATTTTGTCCTCCTGTTGGAGATGCTCTTTCATGATATCGAAGATGGACTCCACAATCTTGGCCACCTCTTTCTTAGAAAAACCGACCTTCTCGTAAATGGCCTCCACAATATCTACCTTCGTCATGAGCTTCAACCTCCTTTCCCCAAAATCTTGACCCCGTTAGTAAACTCCGTTGTTTATGTTAACGGCCTCTGTTGATGGGTGTGGTAATCGCCCCGTCTGTTCTAACGGGGATCTACCCTCTCAGTTCCGCTTTGAAAATCTCCCTTAACCGGGAAATGATCTTTTCGTGATATCGGTTTACCTCATCGTCTGTCAGGGTCCGGTCGCTGGATTGGTACCGGATTCGATAAGCGAGGCTCTTTTTACCCTGGGGAACCGGATTTCCTTGATAGACATCAAATAGCATGACCTCATCAATAAGAGGTTGCTTCAATAGACGGATTGCCTCCTCCACATTTTCCGCCTCGAGTTGATCCTCCACGACGAGAGAGAGATCCCGGTAGACCGCTGGAAATTTCGGCAGGGAGCGAAATTTCTTGCCCTCCTCTGCATGGGTGACCATTCGATCGAAATCAATCTCAAAGAGATATGCCTTTCCAGGAATTCCATATTGGCCTAATGTCTCCGGATGGACCTCGCCCACAACACCCAGCGTCTCTTCGCCGCAGATGACCTTCGCTGATTTACCGGGGTGGAGATAAGGAACCTCCTCCGTCCTCGCAAATGTTATCCCTTTGATCTGTAGTGATCGGAAGAGATCTTCAAGGCATCCCTTGACGTCGTAAAAATCAACCGGTCTCGCTGAAGAGGCCCAATGGAGATCTCCATCCATCCCCATGGCCAGTCCTGTTAAAGATTTGACTTCCTTTGGGAGTCGCCCCCCCGCTGCCGTCAGATAGATCTTTTTCAACTCGAACAGCTTGAGATTGGCGTTCTTATACGAGAGGTTGTAACGCACAGCTTCCATCAGACCCGGGAGGAGCGACGTTCTCATGACGGAAGTATCCTCTGTCAGGGGGTTCAGAATAGGAAGGCACTTTCTTCTCGGATCGTCCGGAGTGAGGCGGAATCCATCGAGAGAATGGGGAGTCGTAAAACTATAGGTGATCACTTCATTGTAACCATGCTGAATGAGGAGGTCTTTGGCCAACTCTTCAAGAGTAAATTCCTTGCTTCGCTCCTCAGATGACGGAGGCCCTTGGGGAAGGGTGAGTGGAATATTCTCATACCCATCCAAGCGCGCTACCTCCTCGACCAGATCGATCTCCCTTTCAAGATCGCCTCGATAAGAAGGAGGGGTAACGATCAAGGTGGAGGGATCCTCTGTCTGGACATCCAGGTCCAGACGCTCCAGATAGGTCTTGACCTGTTGGGCAGGAATCTCCGTTCCCAGAATTCGGTTCGCTCTGCGGACACTGAATCGGATCGGATTGGGCCGTAGGGGCTTAGGATAAGCATCCACTGCCCCATCCACCACCCTTCCTCCTGCCAACCCCTGAATCAACGAGAGGGCACGGCTGGCAGCATTCATGCAGCCGCCATAATCGATTCCTCTTCCAAACCGATAGGACGCCTCTGTCTCAAAACCGAGCTTTTTGGAAGTCCTCCGATTGTTCATCGGATGGAAGTAAGCGCTCTCCAGGAAAACAGTCCGGGTCTCGGCTCGGATCTCCGAATTGAGCCCTCCCATCACACCGGCAATGGCCACCGGCTTCACTCCATCGCAAATCATCAGCATCTCTTCGTCAAGAGACCTTCGAACTCCATCCAGCGTGACAAACTCCTCACCCTTTCGGGCTCGCCGGACCACGATTCTACCCTCTTCCAGGAATTCAAAATCGAAGGCATGAAGAGGTTGCCCGTATTCCATCATCACATAGTTGGTCACATCGACGACATTGCTGATGGATCGAATGCCCACTTTCTCCAACCTGCTTTTCATCCAATGGGGAGAAGGACCAATCTGCACGCCTTCAATCATGCGCGCCACATATCGGGGACATAGATCTGGATCCAGTAGCGTCACAGAAGTCCGTTGATGGATCTCGCTTCCCTGATCAGAGAGCCTATGGTCCGGAGTTTTGATTCGCTGATCCGTGAGAGCCGCAATCTCTCTTGCGATGCCGATCACACAGAGGCAATCCGGGCGATTCGGCGTAATGCTGATATCGAGAACAGTATCCGCCAATCCAAGAGTTTCCCCGAGGTTCGCTCCCAGAGAAACGTCGCGATCGAGGATCATGATGCCTGTGGCATCCTGACCTAAACCCAGTTCAATCTCCGAGCAAAGCATTCCCTCGGAGGGCTCTCCCCGGATCTTTGAGCGTTTGATTTCAATGCCATTGGGAAGTTTCGCTCCGACCAGAGCCAGAGGGACCCTCTGCCCTTCCCGTATATTGGTAGCGCCACAGACAATCGAAAATTGTTCTCGGTCGGTACTGGCTTTGACCAGGGAAAGACGGTCCGCATTGGGATGTCGTTTGATGGATTGAATCTCAGCCACAACAACCTTCTCAAACCCCTGGCCTGTAGATATGGCTTCTTCAACCTCTAACCCTGCCATGGTCAGAAGATTGGTCAAATCCTTCAACCCTATCCGGAGATCAACATAATCTTTAAGCCAGTTGAGAGAAACCTTCATAGCATCTTAAATCCTAAATCCGAATATCGAATCTCGAAACAATTCCAAAATTCAAATTTTCAAAATTCTAAACTTTCCGTTTCGGACATTTATATTTTGAAAATTCTTGCTTGTTTCGGATTTCGTGCTTCGGATTTCGAAATTCCTTCTTTCAAAACTGCTTTAGAAACCTCAGATCATTCGTAAAGAATAGCCGGATATCGTTGATCCCGTATTTCAGCATGGCAATCCGCTCGATCCCCATGCCAAAGGCAAATCCAGTCACCTCTTCTGGATCATAGTTCACGAACCGGTAGACTGCAGGATCAACCATGCCTGAGCCTAATATTTCAAGCCATCCTGTGCCCGAACAGACCCCGCAACCTTTTCCTCCGCAGATGAAACATTCGATGTCAATCTCGGCGCTCGGTTCTGTAAAGGGGAAGAAACTGGGACGAAACCTCAGCTTTGTCTCTTTTCCAAACATCTGGTGGACGAAAACGGTCAATACCCCTTTGAGGTCTGAGAACGTGACTCCCCTGTCCACCAGAAGGCCTTCAACCTGATGAAACATAGGGGAGTGTGTCGGGTCGGAATCACACCGGTAGACCGCTCCCGGACAGATCACGCGGACAGGGGGTTTTTTTTTCTCCATGGTCCTGACCTGGACTGGAGAGGTATGCGTCCGTAAAACTACATCTTCCGAGATAAAGAAGGTGGCTTGCATTTCTCTGGCAGGATGCCCTTTGGGGATGTTCAGGGCTTCGAAATTGTAATAGTCCAGTTCTACGTCTGGACCTTCGACCACTTCGAATCCCAGACGTGAAAAAATATGGATGATCTCATCCAGAGTTTGTGTAAGAGGATGTCTTGTCCCGGTAGCCACCCTTCTGCCAGGAAGGGTCACATCGATTCTTTCTTTTGCGAGGGATTCTTTTCGCTCACGCTCCTGGATTTGGAGAAGAACTTCCTCAATCCTCGCTTCTAAAGATTCTTTAACCTCATTCGCCTTGCGGCCGATCTCCTTCCGCTCGACCTCCGGAAGCGCTCCCAATTGTTTGAGAAGTTGTGTCAGGCTCCCCTTCCTTCCCATTACTCTTACCCGGATTTCGGAAACCTCTGGTTCGGTCTTTGCCAGAGAGAGGGTAGCTTCACATTCTTCTCGAATCTTTTCCAGTTCCTCTTTCAATGGTCTATTCCTTTGAAGAATCCCAGGCGCGACGCACAACGAACAATGAACGATGGACGATGGAAAAAATGACTGTAACACTGCCATTTGTTCATCGTTTATCGTTTAACGTTCATTGTCCCTGCCCTGTTTTTGCCAATTCGACAATCTTTAAAAAGGCATTGGGGTCGCTCACTGCAAGATCAGCCAGCACCTTTCGATCCAATTCGACATGGGCTTTTTTCAAGGCGTTCATCAGACAGCTATAGGTTATACCGTTCGCCCTCGATGCAGCATTGATCCGGGTGATCCACAGCCTCCGAAAATCTCTCTTTCTTGACTTTCGGCCTCGATAGGCATAGGCAAGGGCGCGGTGAACAGCATCCACTGCAGACCGGTAGAGTTTGCTTCGCCCTCCCACATATCCCTTGGCCATCTTTAAGACCTTTTTCCTTCTTGCTCTGGTCTTAGGTCCACCTTTTACTCTTGGCATCTTAAATACTCCTTCCTTATATTAATCAATCGCTATTTTTTACTTCTCGTTTGGCCATCAAACATACGGGATCAATTTTGCAACCCCTTTAGTGTTCGTCTTGCTGAGTATTTTGGGCTTCCTGAGGACTCTTTTTCGATTCGCCGATTTTTTTGTCAGGATATGCCTTGCAAAAGCGCTCTTGGCCTTCACCTTTCCGGTGCCGGTCTTTTTAAATCGTTTTGCAGCTCCACGGTTTGTCTTTATTTTTGGCACAGTAACCTCCTTGTTTTGATAGTCGTTTGTGGAACGTAGCAGGTGGTATTCACTTCAACCTTCTACTTTCCACATTCTATGATGGTGCCTTCTGGGTTACCAGAGGAGCCAGAATCACCACATAATTCCTGCCCTCGAATTTAGCAGGTTGTTCGACCTTCGCCCACTCTTTGCTCTGTTCAATAATGCGCTCCATCATCTGCCTTCCCAGCTCAGAATGGGCAATCTCTCTTCCTCTAAAGACGATGGTGACCTTTGTTTTATTTCCCTCTTTCAAAAAGCGCTCGATATGCCGGAGTTTAAATTCCAGGTCGTGTTCCTCTGTCTTGGGTCTCAGTTTCACTTCCTTGAGATGGACGACAGCCTGTTTCTTCTTGGCATCATGCGCCTTTTTACTCTGCTGATATTTGAATTTTCCGAAGTCCATGATCCGACAGACTGGCGGTTCTGATTTCGGTGAAACTTCCACCAGGTCTAAATCAGCATTGGCAGCAGCTCTTAATGCCTCTACCAATGGTAATATCCCTAACTGCTTTCCTTCGGAATCAATAACCCTTACTTCCCTCGCCCGAATCTCGCGATTGACGCGTACATCTCTACTGATAAATGCCACCTCCTTTTGTTTTAGTGTTAAGTGTTAAGTTTTGAATTCGGTTTTTTCGATCCGCAATCCGCATTCCGCAGTCCGAAATCTAATTCAGTTTCGGATAATCCGCTTCAACCAGACGGATGAACTCCTCTGTGCCCATGGAGCCGATCGTTTCGCCGCTCCGTTTACGCGGGGAGACGGTGTTCTCCTTCTCCTCCTTGTCTCCTATGACCAGCATATAGGGAATCTTTTGAACCTGTGCCTCACGGACCTTAAATCCAAGCTTCTCATTTCTCAAATCCTTTTCGACCCGGATTCCCTTTTGAATCAACTGACGATAGACTTTCTCCGCATAAGGGATATGACGCTCTGTCACGGTTAAAATGATTGCCTGGACAGGCGCGAGCCAAACCGGAAAAGCCCCTGCATAATGTTCAATGAGCACTCCGATAAACCTCTCCATCGCTCCGAGGATGACGCGATGGAGCATGACCGGCCGGTGCTTTTCCCCATCGCTTCCCACATAGGTGAGATCAAACCGTTCAGGCATGGCGAAGTCAACCTGAATCGTAGCGCACTGCCATCTCCGGTTCAGGGCATCTTTCAGCTTCACGTCAATCTTGGGACCGTAAAAAGCTCCGTCCCCCTCATTGATCTCAAACGGAAGGTTCTTCTCTTTCAGAGTGTTGGATAGTGCCTGTGTCGCTTTCTCCCAGTCCTCATCCGTTCCAATGGACTTTTCCGGGCGTGTGCTTAACTCCATCTCGTATTCGAAACCGAAGATCTTCATCACGTCATCCACGAATTCAATGATCGCATAGATCTCTTCTTCCAGTTGATCGGGACGGCAGAGGATATGGGCATCGTCCTGGGTAAATCCTCTTACACGGAGAAGCCCATGGAGCTCCCCGGACTTTTCATGACGGTGGACTGTGCCTAATTCGAAGTATCGGAGAGGAAGGTCCCGATAACTTCTGATCTGCGATTTATAGATCAGCATATGGGCCAAGCAGTTCATGGGTTTTATCCCATACTCGGCATCTTCCACCTTTGTGAAATACATCTTGTCCCGGTAATTTTCGAAGTGCCCGGACTTTTTCCACAAATCCTGTTTCAGCAGTTGGGGACCGATGACGATCTGATAGCCTCGCTTCAGATGCTCCTTTTTCTCAAAATCTTCGAGGATCGTCCTGAGAAGGGCTCCCTTGGGATGGTAGATGACCAAACCCGGACCAGCCTCATCGCTAAGGCTGAAAAGGTCGAGTTCTCTTCCCAACTTTCGGTGATCCCGTTTCTTTGCCTCCTCAAGCATATGAAGATAGTCTTTTAACCCTTGAGGATCTGGAAAAGCCGTTCCGTATATTCTCTGGAGAACCTGGTTTCGTGCATCACCCCTCCAGTAAGTTCCTGAGACACTTAAGAGTTTGAATGCCTTGATCTTCCCGGTGGAAGGAAGGTGTGGGCCCTCGCAAAGATCCACAAAAGATCCCTGGCGATAGAGAGAGACACGGTCAGGGAGATCCTGCATATGTTCCACTTTATAACTTTCACCCATCTCTTTAAAAGTTAAGGTCGCCTCCTCATTCCGCACCTCATTACGGAAGAATGGTTCGTCCTTTCTGATAATCTCTTTCATCCGCTCTTCAACAGACTCAAGGTCCTGCGGAGTGAAGGTCTTCTCATAATCGAAATCGTAATAGAACCCTCCTTCTGTAGATGGACCAAAGGTGAGTTTGACAGAAGGAAAAAGTTCTTTTACTGCCTGTGCCATGACATGGGCAGCGGAATGGCGTAAAACATCAAGACCTTTCCTCGAATGGGCAGAAATAAAAGATACCGCTACATCTTTTTCTACGGGCTTTGAAAGATCGACCATGCCCCCGTTAATCTGCGCAGCCACAGCATCTTTATCAGCAATATCTAAGAGTTTCGTTCCTTTCGGAACCAATCTCTTTTCACCATTGGGTAATAAAATCGTAATCTTCTCTTCCATTTTCCTCTGAATTCAAATGGAAGAGGCATCATCCATGGTAAAAAAATGAATGATGCCTCTCCAATTTTGTTTTTAAAATGTCTTTTTTTTCAATAACTTGTCTTCCACTTCTTGACAATTAGGTTTAAATGGTAGGCACGTGGGGATTTGAACCCCAGACTTCTACCGCGTCAAGGTAGCGCTCTCCCCCTGAGCTACGTGCCTACAAACCCTCCTCCTTGGCCGCTATCAATAACTCAAATTTCCCTGTATGTATAGCCCCTTTTTTGATAATTGTCAAGAAAATTATTAGGTTATGCTCCTATGCCTTAAATATCAATTCCCCTTTCTTGTTATCCATATCCACGGTGACTGTATCGCCTTCTTTAAACTTACCTTCCAATATTCTTATTGCCAGTTTATCTTGAATCTCCTTTTGAATCACACGCTTAAGCGGACGAGCGCCATAGGCAGGATCAAACCCTTCTTTAGCTAAAAATTCCTTAGCTTTTTCAGTCATCTTGAGAGCAATCCGCCTTTCGAGAAGTCTCTTTTCAAGTTTCTTGGCTTGGATCTCAACGATCGATTTTATCTCCTCAAGTCCAAGACTATGGAAGATAACCAATTCATCAATTCGATTCAAAAATTCCGGTTTGAACTGGGCCTTCACGGCCTCCATCACTCTTCGCCGCATCTCTTCATAATCTTTTTCTCCCAGATCAACAATCCATTGGCTCCCGATGTTAGAGGTCATGATCACGACTGAATTCTTAAAATCGACTGTTCTTCCATGGCCATCGGTCAACCGTCCATCATCGAGAATCTGGAGGAGGATGTTGAATACCTCTGGATGGGCCTTTTCGATCTCATCCATGAGGACAATGGAGTAAGGTCTTCTCCTGACCGCCTCGGTGAGAAACCCTCCTTCCTCATACCCGACATACCCGGGAGGCGCCCCGATGAGCCGTGCCACTGAATGTTTCTCCATAAACTCAGACATATCAATCCTGACCATAGCCTGTTCGTCATCAAAAAGAAATTCAGCCAGCGCACGAGCCAGTTCTGTCTTTCCCACGCCAGTCGGACCCATAAAAATGAAGGAACCGATCGGACGGTTTGGATCCTGCAACCCCGCCCTCGCCCTTCTCACCGCATTCGAAACAGCCACGATCGCATCATCCTGCCCCACGACCCTCTGTCTCAGCCTTTCCTCCATACGGATCAGTTTTTCTACCTCACCCTCCAGCATCCTTGAAACGGGAATGCCGGTCCATTTGGAGACGACCTCAGCCACATCCTCTTCATCGACTTCCTCTTTGAGCATCTTCCCTGCCTTCTGAAGATCGGCGAGTTTCTCCTCTTCCCGCTTCTGTTCTTTTTCGAGATGGGTCATTTCACCATATTGCAACTCAGCCAATTTCGAGTAGTCGGCTTCACGCTCCGCCTCCTTCATCATCTGCTTGGTCTTCTCCATCTGCTCCTTGATCTGCTGGATGCGCGAGATGGCCTTCTTCTCGTTCTCCCATCTCAGCTTCTTTTCCTGCACTTCATTCTTCAGACCGGCGAGCTCCTCCTCAAGTTTCTTCAGTCTCTCGACAGAACCTTTATCCTTCTCTTTCTTCAAAGCCTGCCGCTCAATCTCCAGCTGCATCACCCTTCGTTGAACCTCATCGATCTCCATTGGCACACTGTCAATTTCAATCCTGAGCCTCGAGGCGGCTTCATCGATCAGATCGACCGCCTTATCCGGAAGAAACCGGTCCGAGATATATCGGTGAGAAAGCATTGAAGCCGCAATCAGCGCCGAGTCTTTGATCTTCACTCCGTGATGAACCTCGTATCTCTCCTTCAAGCCCCTTAAGATGGCAATCGTATCTTCTACTGAAGGCTGAACCACATAGATGGGCTGAAATCTCCTCTCAAGGGCAGCATCTTTCTCCACATATTTACGGTATTCATTAATCGTGGTGGCCCCCACACATCGCAACTCGCCTCTCGCGAGGGCGGGCTTGAGCATATTGGAGGCATCGATCGCACCCTCTGCCGCCCCTGCTCCCACCAGGGTGTGAAGTTCATCGATGAAGAGAATGATATTTCCTGCGGCTGCCGTCACCTCTTTTAAAACTGCCTTCAATCTCTCCTCAAACTCCCCACGGAATTTAGCGCCAGCAATCAGGGCCCCCAGATCGAGTGCAACCAGTTTTTTGTTCTTAAGGGTCTCAGGGATATCCCCTTTGACGATTCTCTGTGCCAACCCCTCGACAATCGCCGTCTTCCCCACTCCGGGTTCGCCGATCAGCACTGGATTATTCTTCGTCCTTCGTGAGAGAACCTGAATGACCCTGCGGATCTCATCATCCCTGCCAATCACAGGATCGAGTTTTCCTTTTCTTGCTTCTTCTGTGAGGTCCCTGCTGTATTTCTTCAAGGCCTGGTATTTCTCCTCCGGGGCCTGATCTGTCACACGTTGAGACCCACGGATCTCCTGCAGGACCCTGAAGATGGCATCCTTTGTCACTCCATTTCTCTGGAGGATCTGTGAGCAAGCCCCCCCTCGTTCATCTGCAATGGCGATGAGAAGGTGCTCTGTGGAAAGATACTCATCTGTCAATCGTTCCGCCTCTTTCCATGCGGAATTGAGGATCTCATTGAGTCTGCTTGAAAGATAGACCTGGCCTACCCCTCCGCCTGTCACCTTTGTAATGCGGTTTAACTCCCCCTCTAATTGAGACAAGATCAGGTTTGGATTGGCTCCCAATTTCTGTATGATGGGAATCACAATCCCCTCTTTCTGCATCAGGAGAGCAGTCAGAAGGTGTTCCACATCGATCTGCTGATGGTTTCGTTGCTCAGCAACGCCTTTGGCAGCCTGCAATGCCTCTTGAGTCTTCAATGTAAATTTATCTACATTCATTTTTTTACCCCGTTAGAAATAAAACCCGATTGTTCTATAGTAGGGTTTAGGTAGTCTCTCAGAACAATCATACTTGGTAAACTCCGTTAGAATCTCTAACGGGGCATACCCCCTGTTGCCATCTTCCACCTTAAAATAATCATCTCCCAGGGAATTTGCAAACAAATTTTCCCTAATTATTTCAAGGCGTCTGATAAACGGATGAATTCTTGAATGGTGAGCGTCCCGGGTCTTCTTTTAGGATCGATCCCAATTTGAACCATCTTCAATTCTACGGATTGTGGAAGGATGAGTTTGGAGTGCTTCAGGGCATTGGCCAATGTCTTTCTCCGGTAACCGAAAGAAGCTTTGACGACTTTCTTAAACCATTCCTCGTTGGTCGGTTCGAGGGCCGGTTTTGCTTTCCAGGTTATCTGCACGACGGCTGATTCAACTTTGGGCGGTGGGAAAAAGGCAGAAGGCTTAACAAAAAAACAGATCGAAACATCTGAGAAGATCTGTATGAAGACAGATAATGAGCCGTATTCTTTCCCACCTGGAGATGCCCCGATTCTTTCTGCAACCTCTCTCTGAAGCATTAAAGTAAAGGATGAAAAATGTTTTCTCGATTCGATAAAACGGAAAAGCAGCGGGGTTGAAATCTGGTAGGGAAGATTGGCCACAACTTTCAGGGGTGCTCCTGCCCGGCAAAATAAAACATCAAAATCAACCTTGAGGATGTCCTCGTTGATGATCTCCACATTGGGAACATAAAACATCTTTTTTTTTAATATCTCTGCCAATGTTGAATCAATCTCAACAGCCATTACCCCCTTTGCCTGTCGAGCCAGCTCCAGGGTCATTTCCCCCAGACCGGGTCCCACTTCGAGGATGACATCTTCTGTTGTAACCTCCGCGGCCTGGACCACTTGGTTTATGATGTTTCCGTCGACAAGAAAATGTTGACCAAGTTTTTTCTGTGGGTAGAAGCCATACTCTTTCAGTTCTTGTTTGATAGATATCATAGATTTCTAATCTCAAAAATTTCGAAATTCGAATATCGAAGCTCGAAACAAATCCGAAATTCAAATCTCCAAATTAATACCACTCAACGTGTTTAGAACATTTGTATCTCGATATTAATGCTTTTTTCGAATTGGTCCTGCTGGACGCTAAGCCCGAATTTCGTGCTTCGAATTTTAAATCCATCAGAGTGGTAAGTTCGAAAATGCATTAAGCGACAACGGAGACCTTATGCCTCCTTTCAAATACTCATATCCCACCACACCTACCATGGCCGCATTGTCCGTGCAGAAGGCAGGAGAAGGAATATAAACTTTGATCTTCTGCTCAGATGCCTCTTTCTCCATTCTCTGCCGGAGCACCCTGTTCGCTGCCACTCCTCCCGAGATAACCACCTTCTTCAACCCCTCATGCTGTGCAGCCTGAAAAGTCTTTTTCACCAGGACATCTACGACTGCCTCCTGAAAACTGGAAACGATATTGCGAATCACTTCTTCGGGAAAATCTTCGGGCCGTTCAGGATGAGCCTTTACGTAATTGACGACTGCTGTCTTCAGGCCGCTGAAACTGAAATCGAATGAATTCTTTCTAATGGATGGCCTAGGAAAACGAATCGCTTTTGGGTCCCCTGTGGTAGAGAGTTGATCGATGATCGGTCCTCCGGGATATCCCAACCCCAGCAGCTTGGCGACTTTATCAAAAGCCTCCCCTGCTGCATCGTCTCTGGTCTGGCCTAATCTTCTGAACTTCCCAAACCCATCCACACGAAAAAGAGAGGTGTGCCCTCCTGATACAACCAGGCCAATAAAAGGAAACTTCGGAGGCTTCTCTTCAAGAAAGATGGCAGAAAGGTGGGCTTCAATATGATTCACTCCGATGAAAGGGATTCCTGTAGCTAAAGCCAGCGACTTTGCAAAAGAAAGGCCCACCAAAAGAGAACCCACCAACCCCGGACCCTGAGTGACTGCAATACCATCAACCTCCTTCAGAGTAACCCCTGCCTTCTCCAGGGCTTCGGTCACAATGGGAACGATCATTTCAATATGTTTTCTCGAAGCCAGCTCTGGAACGACACCACCGTATTTTTGATGAACAGAAACCTGCGATGAGACCACATTGGCAAGGATCTTTCTTCCATCCAGAACAACCGCTGCTCCCGTATCATCACACGACGTCTCAATCGCTAAAATACGCATAATTTCCATTTCAGGGGCTCGGATTTACTCATCCTCCCAGCCATATCTCCCGATCAATTTAACGAACCGGCAACCGCCCAGGTCCTCCTTCTTCATCCCTTCTTCTGTCTTTGTAATTCGAAAGAGATCTTGAGTATGAAGGTCTCCGACTGGAATGACCAGCCTTCCACCTATTGACAATTGTTCATACAAGGGCTGGGGAATATTCGGAGAACCCGCTGTGACGATGATAGCATTAAACGGACCTTTCTCCGTCCATCCATAGGTGCCATCAAAGATTTTTATCTCCACATTGAAATATCCTAATTCATAGAGTAACTGTCTCGCTCTGATCGCAAGAGAGCGAATCCTTTCTACAGAAAACACCTCCTGGGCCAGCTCAGCCAGGATGGCTGTCTGATACCCTGACCCGGCCCCTATCTCAAGAACCTTTTCTTTACCCTTTAGCTTCAGAGCCTCGGTCATCAAAGCAACCATATAGGGTTGAGAAATGGTCTGCTTTTCTCCGATCGGAAGAGGACGGTCGTTGTAGGCCTGGCTCTGTAGTGCTTCCTCGACAAAGAGATGTCGGGGGACTTTCTTTAGGGCAGTAATCACACGGGGATCTCTGATCTCTCTTCCGACGATCTGCTCCTCCACCATTTTCAATCTGGATTTTTGAAAATCAAGCATCCCCTCTCAACCTTTCATCGGTAACAGATGCCAGTGGATCATCTTCGCTCTTTTTATATACCTGGGTGGGGCAGGAAATCCGAAATTCGAATATCGGGCGAAGCGTCCTCTTAGGACCAATCCGAAACAAATCCGAATTTTCGAAATTTAAATGTCTTAAACTTTTGTTTCGAACATTTGAATTTTGGTGATTAGAGATTGTTTCGAAATTCGGATTTCGTGCTTCGGATTTAATATTTTTACTCTTCTTTCTCCGCTTTCTTCTTTAATTCATTCAAGACTTTCAATGCCTCGATCGGGGTCATCTGATCAGGATCGATCTTTTTCAGTTCCAAGCGAATGGGGTCGGCCTGAGAAAAGAGGGATGGCTGGATGGGGATCTTGGGTTTCAAGGCTGCGACTTTCGACTTGGCAATTTTAGGGATGCCCATTGAATCAAATTCCCCTCTTTCGAGATTGGAAAGAACCTCCTTGGCCCGCTCAATTACTTTTTCTGGAAGGCCTGCTAACCTCGCCACCTGAATCCCGTAGCTTCGGTTCGTCCCCCCTTCCACCACCTTCCTGAGAAAGATGATCTCCCCTCCCCATTCCTTCACTGCCACATTCAAATTCTTCACTCTCTCTTTGGTCAGAGCCAATTCAGTCAATTCGTGATAGTGTGTCGCAAAGAGGGTTCTTGGCCTGAGCAAAGGATGGTCGTGAAGATGTTCGACCACAGCCCACGCAATGCTCAATCCGTCAAAGGTGCTCGTTCCTCTTCCAACCTCATCGAGTACGACGAAGCTCCTCGATGTGGCTTGCTGAAGGATACGCGCGGTCTCCATCATCTCCACCATAAAGGTGGACTGGCCCCGCATGATATTATCCAGAGCGCCAATTCGGGTGAAAATACGGTCGACCAGTCCGATGCGGGCTTGGCTTGCTGGCACAAAACTCCCCATTTGCGCCATCAGGATGATGATCGCCACCTGCCTTAAATAGGTCGATTTGCCCGCCATATTGGGTCCGGTGATGATCAGAATTTGATGCTCATGGGAATCGAGTAAGGTGTCATTCGGGACAAACCTCTCAGAGAGGGACATCCGTTCCAGAACCGGATGTCTGCCATCCTCAATCACGATCTCTTCGCCTTCGTCTATTCTGGGACGGCAATAATCATTCTTATCAGCCACCTCAGCCATAGAGCACAGGACATCAATTGTTGCCACGGCGGAAGCTGTTTTCTGGAGGCCGGGAGTTTCCTCAGATACCTTCTTCTGTATCTCTTCAAAGATCTGGTACTCTAATTGACAGATCGCTTCCTCAGCGCCCAGCACCTTGGTTTCGAACTCTTTAAGTTCCGGCGTGATGAATCGTTCGGCATTGACCAGCGTCTGTTTTCGGATGTAATGATCCGGTACGAGGTGGAGATTACTCTTGGTCACTTCAATGTAATATCCGAAGACTTGATTGTAACGGACTTTTAAAGTTGAAATTCCAGTCTTCTTTTTCTCCTGGGCCTCTAATTGAACGATCCACTTCTTCCCTTCCCTGCCGATCTCCCTTAAATCGTCCAGCTCTTTGTTAAAGTGGGATTTGATGAGCCCCCCCTCCTTCACCGCAAGCGGAGGATGATCAACAATGGAGGAATCGAGAAGTTGAAAAAGGGGTTCGAAGCATTCTATCCCTTCGGTAACCTCCTTAAGGAGAGAAGAGGTGAATGCCTGAAGAAGAATTTTCAGGTCGGGCAGATGACGGATCGAATTTTTTAACCCAACGAGGTCCCGACCATTGGCATGTCCTAAGAAGATTCTGGAGGCAAGCCTTTCGATGTCCTGAACCCCTTGTAAAGGCTCCCTCGCCCGTTTTCGCTCGATCTTCTTCTCCTTTAATTCGGAGACAGCCTCCAACCTGCGTTCGATCTCCACCATATCCATCAGGGGATAATTCAACCACTGCTTCAATTTTCTGCTCCCCATGGGGGTTATCGTCTCGTCTATTGCCCAGAAGAGAGAACCTTTCTTGCTCTGGTCGAAGAGGGTCTGAGTCAGTTCCAGGTTTCGCTTGGTCACCTCATCAATGACCATGAAGTCCTGAACCCGATAGAAGGTAATAGATCGGATATGGGAGAGCGACCGTTTCTGGTTCTCTTCTGCATAGTGGAGAGTCATCTCTGTAGCAATGGCTGCCAGAGGAAATTCAACGGGAATCGAATCGCTGTGGGTTTCACAAAGAGAGTGGAAAGAATCAAACTTCGAATCTTCTATAAAACTGATCAGTCCATTTTCAAAACTCTTTTTAAAGGCTGCAAAACAGGGGTGTTCCTGAAAACGATGAAATGAAAGAATTTCTTTGGGTTCATTCCGGAGCGCTTCGTTCAGAAAGGGTTCAAAGCCAGAGATTTGACAGGTCTTCAACTCGCCAGTAGAAATATCGAGGAAGGCGAGGCCAAAGACCTCTCCCTCTGCGCAAAACCCCATCAGGTAATTGTTTTCTCCAGTGCCAAGGTGTATGGAGTCCATGGCGAGTCCCGGAGTGAAAACCCTTATGACCTCCCGCTTCACAATCCCTTTGGCAAGTTTCGGATCCTCCACCTGATCGCAGAGGGCAACCTTATATCCTTTTTGCAGAAGTTTAGAAATATAGGTCTCCGCAGTGAAGTGTGGAACGCCGCAGAGCGGGATGCTATCCTTCTTACCTTTGTCTCTTGAGGTTAGAGCAATATCCAATTCCTTCGAAGCCACCTGGGCGTCTTCGAAGAACATCTCGTAAAAGTCACCCATTCGAAAGAAGAGAAGCGAGTCCGGATACTGGCTCTTGATCTGGAGATACTGTTTGATCATCGGGGTGATGGGTTTAGTTGTCATCAGGGTAATGTGGGTGGGGTCAGGTCTCAACATTCAACAAGTTCAATCTCCCATGTGCATTGTTGAGATCTGACTCCATTTACACTATGGTACGCCATTGATTTACAACTGAAATCTACCTGATTAGAAAGAAGCTGTCAAACAGTACTTGAGGAGAGAAAGGGTATTTTCCAAATAATTAGGCTGAAAGGAAAAAAATTTATCTTCTTTTATATCAATAAATTTTCGACGTCGGCGATGCTCTGGAAGACAAAGTCAGGTTGGTCTGGAGTATGTTTGATTTGTCTGAGAAATTCTTCGGTAGTCACACCAGTGAGCACAATCCCTGTAGCAATTCCTGAATCCTTACCCATCTTAATATCGGTTTCCAAACGATCTCCAATAAGAATACAATCCTCGGGTTTCAATCCCATCACCTCCAGTACCGTTTGAACCATGATGGGGGAAGGCTTTCCCACGATGACTTCTACCTTCTTCTGCGTCACTGCCTCAATGGCAGCAATCATTCCCGCACAGTCAGGAATCTCTCCTCCTTCAACAGGACAGGTTCGGTCAGGATTGGTTGCTACAAAATGGGCACCGAGTTTAATCGCCTGATAGGAGATATTCAGTTTTTTGTAATCGAAGGTCCGATCAAACGCTACAACCACATACTCAATCTCTTTGGGCTCCTCTGTGATCATGAACCCCTCCCTTTTCAATTCATCGACAAAGGGAAGCTCTCCTACAACAAATAGCCTTGGCTGAGGTACAATTTTTTTAAGATAATTGATCATAACCAGCGTGGAGTTAATCACCTCTTCCGGTCGTGTTGGAATTCCAAGGCGGGTTAATTTCTCTGCATAGTCTTCCCGGGGCTGAAGCGGCTTGTTTGAAAGAAAGGCAACCTTTCGTCCTGTCTTTCGAAGTTGGTGGATGACTCTATCTGCGCCAGGAATCAGCTTATCACTCAGATAAACCGTTCCATCTAAGTCAAAAATATACCCTTTGAACATCTCCTATCCCCTTCCCTCTGATATCACATTAGATATCAAAAATCCATCTAAGCGAAATGTAACTTAATCCGGCGATGGCACCTGATGCAGGGATCGTGATAAACCATGCCACGATGATGTTTTTAGCCACTCCCCATCGAACAGCCGACATCCTCTGCCCAGTCCCAACCCCCATGATGCTCGATGAGACGACATGAGTGGTTGAAACAGGTCCTCCCAGGAGAGCAGCACCTAAAATAACTGCTGCCGAAGAAGTTTGGGCGCAATAGGCGTGAACGGATCTCAAACGGTAGATCTTTGAACCCATGGTTTTGATGATTCTCCACCCTCCGCTCGCTGTCCCAAGTGCAATGGCTCCGGCACAACTTGCAACGACCCAAATCGGAACTTCAAAGGTTGGGGAAACTCCAAGAATGACCAGTGACATGGTGATTAAGCCCATCGATTTCTGGGCATCGTTTGCGCCATGGCTGAGGGCCAATCCAACAGAGGCTGGGATCTGCATCCGATTGAAAAATTCATTTGCTTTCGGAGTGGCATTTCGGAATAGCAAGAAGGTCAATTTCAGAAAGAACATGCCGAAGATAAACCCTAACACCGGAGAAAGCACCAAAGAAGCGAGGATATAGAGCAGACCATTCCAGAGTATTTGATCCGGACCATAAGCGATCAGTACAGCACCCACCATGCCTCCCACCAGCGCATGGGAGGAAGAGGAAGGAAGGCCGAAAAACCAGGTAATGAGATTCCAGACAATGGCTCCAAGGAGAGCGGCAACGATAAGGATCATGGAAATCTGGAGGGTGTTTGGACTGAATGTGGAAGGATGGATAATTTTTTTCCCAATCGTTTTGGCTACTGCAGTTCCGAAAAGGAATGGGCCTATAAATTCACAGATTGCCGCTATGATGAGGGCTCTCTTGGGAGAGAGAGCTCTCGTAATGATAATTGTTGCTACAACATTCGCTGCATCATGAAATCCATTAGAATAATCGAACAACAGTGCGAGTGCGATAACGATGATAAGCAACCACATTTGCCATTAACTCCGATCGTTAACCCTGGTAATCTTACAAAACAACTCATTTGATTAATAAAATAGTTCTTTTGAATATTCAACTTAATCGACCCCTTCAGGCCATGCATTAATTTGAAAATAATGTTCATACCCCCCCTTCATCCCCCCTTAGACTAAGGGGGGAATAGAGGGGGGTTATGGATTTTCATGGTTCGCGGGTGACCCAGCGCTCATGGGCCATTAGCTTCTGAATAGATGCATTCGACAATAGGTTTTTTTACCAATTCCTAATCTTTAAAGCCCTGATGATCTCCGGGAATACGCTCTTAAACTCTTACTTTCTTCTTTACTGCTCCGTTTTGACCCGAAGATTCGGAGGTTCTTTCTGAAACAGATGCATCCGGTTGAGGTCAAAGGCAAGCTCAAGCTCCTGATGCACCTTATAGACCGTCTGTACATCCACTGCCGCAATCAGATCATGTTTGCCTGCCGTCACATTGAGATGAATCTCAGAACCCAGCGGTTCAATCACATCGATCACCGATCGCACAGTGTTTATTTTGATGTTTTCAGGTGCAAAGGCCCGATCATAGATGTCATTGGGCCGAATCCCAAAGATAACCTCCGATCCGGCTAAGGATTGATAATACGGCACCTTTTTCTCCGGTATCGGTAGTTGAAAGCTTTCTGCATCCATCAGGAGGCGGTTATCTTTCGATATGATCCGACAGGGAATGAAGTTCATCACCGGACTTCCTATAAATCCAGCCACAAAGAGGTTAACCGGATAGTTATAGACTCCCAGAGGAGAGCCCACCTGCTGTATCCAGCCGTCTTTCATCACCACGATCTTTGTCCCCATGGTCATGGCTTCCACCTGATCATGAGTGACATAGATGATCGTCGTCTGAAGGCGATCGTGAAGCTTGGAGAGTTCGGCCCGCATCTGAACTCTTAACTTGGCATCCAGGTTGGAGAGAGGTTCATCAAACAGAAAGACCGCTGGTTTACGAACAATCGCCCTACCTACAGCTACTCGCTGACGCTGTCCTCCAGAGAGTTGTTTGGGCTTTCGGTCGAGAAAGTCCTGGATGGAGAGAATCTCTGCGGCGTCCCTCACCCTCTGATCAATCTCATTTTTAGGGAATTTTCTCAGTTTGAGGCCAAAGGCCATATTTTTGTAAACTGACATGTGGGGATAGAGCGCATATTCCTGAAAGACCATGGCAATGTCCCGGTCTTTGGGAGGAAGATCATTGACCACTCGATCTCCGATGGAGATCGTTCCGGTGTTAGGTTCTTCGAGGCCTGCGATCATCCGAAGTGCAGTCGATTTGCCACATCCTGAGGGACCCACGAGGATGGCAAATTCTTTGTCCTCTACGGTGAGGTTAAAGTCTTTGACCGCCTGAACCGTACCAAATTGCTTCGTCACATTTTCAAGAATGACTTTTGCCATAACCCTCGTCCTCCTTCGAAGGAGATCTACCCTATTGAGCGATCATTTTTCAACCCTTCATTCCGCTGAGCATAAAACTTTCTACAAATTTCTTCTGAAAAACGAGAAAGAAGATCAACATGGGAGCTGTCACAAAGGCAGTCGCAGCCATCAACAGGGTCCAGTCCGCCCCACTCTCCTGTTGAACGAACATTCCAAGCCCGATCGTGAGCGTCCTCACCTCAGGGGTATCGGTAACAATGAGGGGCCAGAGATAATCATTCCAGTGGCTCACGATACTGATGATTGAAAATGCAATCAGTGTGGGTTTGGCCAGTGGGACTAAAACATGCCATAAGAACCGTAGTCCTCCACATCCATCGATCACTGCTGCATCCTCCAAGGCCCGCGGAATCTGCCGGAATGCCTGCCTGAGGAGAAAGGTCCCGTATCCCGAAGCAAAAAAGGGAAGCATCATCGCGATGCGGGTATTGAGGAGATCGAACCTTTTCAGAGTTAAAAAGTTTGGTAAAAAGGTAGCATGAATGGGGATCATCATCTGGATGAGAAAGAGAAAGAAGAAGAATTCCCGCCCCCAGAAATTCCTCCTTCCAAAAACATAGGCAGCCAAGGTAATGGTTACCAATTGGATGGCCAGAATTCCTGCTACCACAATAATTGTGTTGATCAAGTAGAGATGGAAAGGGGCCATCTGAAAAACTTCGAGATAGTTCTGGATATTGATCGGCCAGGGAATCCATTTTGGGATCTGTGTAAAGACCTCTGTTCGATATTTTAAAGAGGTAGAGAGAATCCAGAAATAAGGAGCAACAGTAACCAGTGAAACCAATCCCAGAATTAGGTGAAGCCCCAAACGATCTCTGGATTTCCGGCTAAACTTCATAGTAGACCCTCCTCCCGATCACACGGAAGACCAACCAGATCGCTATGAGCAACCCAAGAATAAAGAGGGTGGTCAGGGTAGACCCCATTCCAAGATCCCAGAACCGGAACGCGTGCTGGTAGATGTAGAAGACGAGCACATTGGTCCGGTCACCTGGCCCTCCCTGGGTCATGACGAATACTTGATCAAAAACCTGGAATGAGGAGATAATGGCAACGACGAATACAAAGAGTGTGGCTGGTGCGAGCATGGGAAAGGTGATGTAACGGAACTGTTTCCATCCTGTAGCCCCCTCGATAGCCGCCGCTTCATAGTAATGGTTCGGAATCCCCTGAAGGCCTGCCAGAAAGATGAGCATATAGTAACCGAAGTTCTTCCAGATGCTCATGATGATAATGGCGATCAGGGCATAGCGCATGTCATAGAGCCATTCGAGTCTCGGAAATCCGAGGAACCCAAGATAGTAGTTGAAAATTCCAAGACCCGGGTTGAAGATCCACACCCAGAGCATAGCAGCTGCCACCATTGGAATCATGGTCGGATAAAAGAGGCTTGCCCTGTAGAAACTTCGAATGGACCCCATTTTCTGATTGATGAGAATGGCTAAAAATAGAGCCAGGGACATGCTAATGGGGATAGTGGTGAAGGCATAGATGAGATTATTTCTAAGTACCAACCAGAAAAGTGGAGCCTTGAAAACTTCGATATAATTTGAAAACCATGTAAAATTGGGCTCGGGGTTGTTGACATTCCATTTAAAAAGAGAAAGGTAGGCCGACATAAAGACGGGGATAAAAGTGAAAATTCCCATGAAGAAGAGTCCCGGGAAAAGATAACTATAGGTTGCCAGACGATCGGTACGTCTCATAGATGAACTGAAAGAGGGGGTAGGATTACCCCACCCCCTCGCTCGACCCGTTTGCCCCGTTAGAAATTTCCTGCATTGATACGGGGGATGCTATAAATAGAAAGCTTCAGTTTTTTATATATGGCTTGAAATCCTGCCCTTTTCTAACGAAATTAACCTTTCATCTATTATTTAATTGCAGCCTGAATCTCTTTCTGGGCGATCTTCAACGCTTCGGCAGGAACGATCTTTCCTGCAGCCGAATCATCAAGCTGCCGTTTCAGGATTTCTCTTACCTTCTGGAAATTTTTTGCCATCATCTTCCCATGGGCAAACTTCAATTGATCCCTGGCCACGAGATATTCCGGGTTCTTGCTCACATGCTCTTTCATCACCGGATCTTCATAGGCGCTCTGCCGTACCGCCACATAGCCGGATGCTGCACTCCATTCCGCCGTGTTCTTCACATTGGACATCCAGGCGATATATTTCCATGCTGCATCCTGCCGCTCCTTCGAGATCTTTTTAGCGATCATCAGGTTGGCTCCTCCAACAGCAGCGCCAAAGGTCTTCTTCTGCGGCATGAAGGTAACACCAAAATCGAATTTAGCCGATCGTTTCAAGAAGGTCAGAATGCCGGTGGAGTGATAGAGCATGGCTGTCCTTCCGCCGACAAAGTCAGGTGGTGTGGAGCCCCAGGTGCTATGAGGAGGTCCCAGTTTGAGGCGGTGTTTCAGCTCAACCCAGAAATCGAGGGCTTCGACAGCCTCCTTCGAATCGAAATTTGCGGTCTTCCCATCTGCACTAATGAGATAGCTTCCGTTCTGCCTCACAAAGCCCTCAAAAAGCCAGTCATTCCAGCCTCCTGAAATGGTCACGCCCCACTGTTTGTCTTTGATGGTCAATTTCGTTGCGTAATCCTTCAATTCATCCCAGGTCTTCGGAGGTTTTTCCGCATCGAGGCCCGCAGCTTTGAAAGCCTCTTTATTCCAGTAAAGGACTGGCGTCGAACGTTGGAATGGCACTCCATACAGTTTTCCACCGATTGTCGCATTTTCACGGAAGGGAGCGAAAAAATCTTCCCAATATCCCTTTTCCATCTTCTTGACATAATCGTCCAGGGGAAGAACTGCATTCATCGCTAAAAGCGTGGGAAGCTCGGAGATTTCAACCATAAAGATGTCCGGAGGGTTTCCAGCCATGATGGCGGTCTGGACTTTCTGCATGGTGGGATCGTAATCTCCGGAATAGACCGGCACCACTTCGATCTTTCCTTCATTCTCCTTGTTAAATTTGTCCGTCATCTCTCCGATCACCCTCGCCAGAGGACCTGCCACACCCACAGGATAGTAGAAAGTAAGACGGAGCAATTTGGGTTTACTTTTTTCCTTCTGAGCCCAGGTCTCAGAAGCGCTGATGAGGCCTGCCAAAAAAAAGAAAATAGCCAAAAATAGAATAATTTTCCGCATAGAGCACCTCCTATAGATGAGATTGGTTTGGGTTTTGCCCGATTAAGTCAGTGCAATGCACTTTTCGGGGTTCAAATACAGAAAGAGTTCTTCTCCTTCCTTCTGCCTCACATCATAAGCCACCTGGACCCGGATCATGGTGCTGTCCACATTGACAAAAAAGTAGAGGAAGTTGCCGAGATAAGCCCGGTGCTGGATGGTACCTTTGAAGAGATTATCCCGTCCCTCAGGGGATTTGGTAAATACCTCGATGTCTTCAGGACGGATCGAGACATGAACTTTCTGATTCACAACAGCCGCTGCAGAGTCAAATACCCTACAAGAGATCTTTTGACCAAATTCGGTTTTAACGTGAATCAGATCCCGGTCCCTGGGAGCTTCCGAAATCTCCCCGGGGATGAAGTTAGTGGTCCCGATGAAATCAGCGACGAACCGGTTCGCAGGTTTCTTGTAGATCTCCTCAGGAACGTCGACCTGTACGATGTTTCCTGTTTCCATCACTGCAATACGGTCAGAGATGACCATGGCTTCTGCTTGGTCATGGGTCACATAGACAGCCGTCATATGCATGCGTCTTACCAGGCTTTTGATCTCAAACCGCATCTTCTCTCTCAGTTTTGCATCCAGGTTGCTGAGAGGTTCATCCAGCAGAAGCACTTTCGGATTCCTCACCAGAGCTCTGGCAAGGGCAACCCGTTGTTGCTGGCCGCCGCTCAGTTGTCCGGGATACCTTCTCCCCAGACCTGTCAATCCTACCGAATCCAGCGCTTCCGTCACCTTTTCCTTGATGACATGCTTGGAAAGTTTCTGAAGTTTTAATCCATAGGCAATGTTATGAAACACCCTCAAATGGGGCCAGACGGCATAGTTTTGAAAGACCATGCCAATCTCCCTCTGCGAGGGAGGAACAAAACCTTTTGAAAACATCGGCCGACCGTCAATCAGAATATCCCCTTCGTCAGGCTTTTCCAGACCGGCGATGCATCGAAGCGTGGTGGTCTTGCCACACCCGCTCGGCCCAAGCAGGGTCAACATCTCCCCTTTCTCTATCTCCAGGTCAATGTGGTTGACCGCCACCATGGTTCCGAATTTTTTTAAAAGCTTCTCAATCTTGATGAAGGCCATCTAATACCTCCCTCCTGATGAACCCCATGCCGCTCCAAGAATTCCTCCGCCGATTCGTGCAACGATCAGAAGGAGAATGAAGATGATCACGATCATTAGAAAAGCCATAGCACCAGCAATTCCGAACTCCATTCCCCGGTGCCAGTTCAGATAGATGCCAATGGGCAAGGTCTCCCATCCCCCCCTGTAAAGGAAGATGGCTGTGGAGATCTCCTGAAATGCCATAATAAAGAACATCACCAGGCCCACGAATACCCCCTTGAGCAATAAGGGCAGCGAAATATTGAAAAACGTCTTCATTTTGCTTGCTCCCGATACCTCCGATGCCTCTTCCAGGGAGACATCAAGTTGAAGGTAGGAGGCGTGAGCCATTCTTAAAAAGTAGGGAAGCCGTCGCACAAAGAGGGATAGGGGCATGATGATCCAGTGCGTGGCCAAAGGAATCCCCTCCCAGAAGGCTAAAAGATAGCTCACTCCGACGGCAATTCCAGGAAAAGCAAGCATGAGGGTGATCACGAAATCAAGTGTATCTTTGCCCGGGACTTTGGTCCGTGTGATCAGATAGGCAGCCGGCAGCCCGAAGGCCACTCCAAAAATGAGAGCAACGCCACTGAAGAGAAATGAATTTTTTAAAAGCACAGGTGTCTCAAGAAAGATAAGCCTAAAATTATCGAGGGTCCAGTAGGATGGGAAAGGCTGCAGGACCCATCTACGGGAAAAAGCGGACAAACCCATCACAACGGGAATAAGCAAGACAAGGATGGCGATGAAGAACATGTAGGCATAAGCGCTTGCCTTGGTCAATATCCCGGGCTCAATAATTCTCCCCTCAAGGGTGGTGCCTTTTGAGAGGGCAGTATATTTTTTCCTCTCCACCCATGTCTTGGAAGCCAGAAAGATGCCCACACAGATGATTGACGATACAACCACGGAGACGATCCCCATATATTTGCGGTGCATATCCGTGAAATGGTAGGAAATATTGATATAGGAGATGGAAGGAAGAAAATCGACCTGCCCGAAGATCAAGGGAGTCAGCCAATCTGTGAATGGCCATAAAAAGACGATGACGGCGCCGGCTAGATAATTCGGGCTGGTCAGAGGCAAAGTGACGGTTAAAAACCGCTTGAAACCTCCTGCCCCCTCTACTTCAGCGGCTTCCTCGAGGGATGGATCAATATTGGTAAACCCGGCTGAAAGGCTGAGCACAATAAAGGGAAGAAGATGGAGGGACTGGATAAAAACGAGACCATGGAGTCCGAAGACGAAGTTAATCGGCTTGCTGATGAGTCCCCAATCCATCAGAAGGAGATTGACCGTTCCCATTTTGCCAAAAAAGACAATCAGAGCAAAGGCTCCGGCATAGGCGGGCAACACAATGGGTAGTAGGATCAGAGCCGTGAAAAGAACCTTTCCCTTAAGCCTGTACCTTGCGAGAATATAAGCCAGCGGCAATCCAATCAGGGTGGTGGTGATGAGCACCAGCACCGCAAGCAATAGGGTGTTGGCAAAGGTTTTGAGATAATAGGAGTCCTTAAAAAAATCGATGTAATTTTTTAGCCCATACTGGTCGGTACCCGCTATTTTAAAACTTTCGATGATTAAAAAGGAGAGCGGATAGATGACAAAGAGGGCGACAACGAGCCACAGGATGGCAGAGATGAGTAGGTTTCCTCGAGACATGGTTTAGTCCTTACCTAAATTGAGTCCGTTTATAAATGCACTTTTTGTGTCATGCCCCGATTAAATCGGGGCATCCAGTCCCGCCTTTGGTGGGATTGAAATTACTGGATTCCCCGCCTTAGCGGGAAATGACGACCTTTTGAAAAATCTTTAGTTTATGGACAGACTCTAAATAGCGAGGGCGAGCAGAAACTCGCCCTCGCTATCTCATGGTGAATCTCACAGAATCATTTCACAAGCAATGCGCGAGCCTCTGATGCAGCCAACCTGGCAGGAGCATAAGCCCCATCCATCTCAAAGAGCTTTCGGGCTTCTTTGATCTTTGCATCCGCTCTACTGACGTCTGCCCCTTTCTTCTTGGCGGCATCTACTTCACCTTCAACCTCCTCAATGAGAAAGAGGCTGCTCTTCAATTCACGCCATTTCCGGTAAATCTCATATTCGAAATACCGGTTGACATCATCCCATCGCTTCGCAGCAAGATCCAGATTGTAATCGATGAATCCCACCTTCATATCCCAGAAGGAATCCACCCCAAGAGCATCACGGGCATGTTTCGCCATGGTCACACCCTCTTTTTCCCAAACTGAGAACTTAATGTCTGTCCTTGCGGTAAAGTAGCGGCCCTCTAACACGTATTTTTGTCCTTCCATACTGAACAGCCAGTCCAAAAAGATTTTTCCATTGGCCTCATTGGGTGCGTTTTTCAGCAAACCGACTGCTTCGGGAACGAGGATCGTCTTATCAGGAAGCAAATCCTTCACCGGATAACCATCCGCCCTCGCAGCCATCGCATTCATCTGGGGCTGTGCAATGCCAATGGGAACCTCTCCCCGGCTGACCATATGAGTGGTATCAACACTTCCTGTTGAAAACCTTGCTAATTGCGCCGCCAACAATCGGTTGTAGGCCCATCCTTCTTTCTCTCCGAAACTCTGCAGGTGAATCTCGATCACCTCATGCTGAGTACCCGAGGCATAGGGTAAGGTTTGGACGATTAAATCCCGATATATCGGATTAAGCAAATCCTTCCAGGTCTTTGGCGCCGGCAATTTGAGGGCTCTGAGAACTCTTTCGTTATAAAGGTTGGTCACGATCCACGGCGCAAAACAGGTCCACATCAGTTTTTCGTCCTTCACCTTCATGCCGCCCCATTTATCGGGAATCTTGTCCCAATCCTTCGGTTTATAAGGAACGATCAAACCCTCTTTTTCCAGAACCTCGAACGCAGGAGCGCCAGCGCCAAGAAAAACATCGGCATCGGGTTTGCCCTTCCATGCTCGCACCTTGTCCACACACACAGGCCATCCTCCGGGCCGGATGAATGTGATCTCAATATCCTTGTTATAAGTCTTTTTATAATACTCTTTAAAACCTTTGGTTAAACTGTCGGAAAGCTCCTTATAAACCGGGCCGACCCAGCCAATTTTCTCTTTCTGAGCCTGAACTTCAGTTGGAGATACCCAAAGAACCGTGACAAGTGCCAATAAAAAAAGTGTGGCGACTCTCATAAAAATCTTTCTCTTCATTGAAATACCCTCCTTTCCATTAAGGTTAAAAGTTCTAAGAAAAACCCTATGAACGATACAGTGATTTCAAAATAATCTCCCCCCCTTCTTGCATCCCCCTCCTTCCTTTTTTTATCGGGTTAAATGTTTCACAATACTATCTTATCTATCAAAAAGATGTCAAGGTAAATCGACTCATAAGATTAATGATGGCTGGGTTGACTTTTTAATGTGACTCTAATAAACTTGCTTTCGGAATGAGGAAGGGGTCATCCTAATTCCTCATAACTAATTGGAGTTTATCAACCCCTATAAGAAAGGAGAATTTCTATGAAAAGGTTCAAAGTAATTTTTATGCTGGGTCTGTTTTTTATCCTGCTTTTTCCAATCCATCATGCCTATTCTGCAGAAAGCCTCAATGCCTACTCCATCTGGCCCGAGAACTGGGCACGGCCTATGTTTGAGGAGTTTGAAAAAGCCACGGGCATTAAGGTCAACTTCCTTCGCTTCTCTTCCGGGGAAGCATTGGCTCGGATCATCGCTGAAAAGAACAATCCCCGTGTTGATGTCCTCTTCGGCGGCCCGGTAGAAACCTTTGGGGCTGGAATAAAAGAAGGCGTTTTTGATCCTTATAAACCCCCGACCTTTGGGGTTTTGCCTGGACGATTTAAAGACCCGGATGGACAGTGGATCGGCATTGCTGATGATCCGCTCGTCTTTATGAGCAATAACAAATTTCTGAAGGAAAAGGGCCTCGCTCCTCCGGTCTCCTGGCATGATCTTCTTCATCCTGCTTACAAGGGAATGATCCAGATGGCGGATGCGAGAACCTCAGGGACGGCTGTCACCCGGATCTTCTCAATCCTTGAGATTTTTAACAGGGACGAAGAGAAGGCTTTTGACTTCATGAAGAAACTTCGCCAGAATGTTCAGGTTTATACAAAGAGCGGAGGAGGAGGAACGATTCCGGTCGGTCTGGCGCAGGCGGGCGCTGGAATCTTTTTTATCGTTGATGCCCTGAAGACTAGACAGGAAGGGTACGATGTGGTGATCTCTTTCCCCAAGGAAGGAATTGGCACCGCAGCAGAAGCCATTTCCCTGCTCAAAGGAGCCAAAAACCCTGCCCTCGGAAAAAAACTGATTGACTGGGCAACTAGTCCCGCTATGCAGAATCACTATGCAAAATACAAGATCAATTTTATTCCAGCCCATCCTGAAGTGAAGACCGAGCAAAGCCTTGCTGAGGTTTTAAAAGGGGCGAAGATCTTTCCGATCGATGACGTCTGGGCAGGCCAGAACCGAAAAAGGATCGTGGAGCGCTGGATTAAAGAAGTTCTGCCTTAACTCCATAGATACGATAAATGTCCCAGTTGTTTAAATAGACAAACGATAAAGTCTGAGAATTTTCTCTATTAAGAAAAAACCAAAATAAATCTCCCCTCCCCTGGTGGGAGGGGATGAAGGGGAGGGGGAACAAAACTAAATTTACAGCAAGCCTCTTCAATCCACCCCCACCCCCACCTCGGTTTCGAGTCGCACCGACCTCCCCTATCAAGGGGGAGGGATTTTGGGATAAATTTCAAACATCTATGGTCAGAAATTACATATGCCTCCCTTTGAGCGCGCATTAAGATGAAGATGTCTTCGGCAGTCATTGAACCCAACCTCAAAGACCGCTTCCGTCAACTGCTCAGAGACCCTCTTCTGCTCATCACTCTGATCATTCTCTGGGGCCTCCTCGGTCTTTTCATCCTCGTCCCATTAATCAAGCTCTTTGCCAGAACGTTTGAAGAGGGGGGGCAATTCACTCTTAGCAATGTGATTGGCATTCTGGGCGATCCAAATCAGCGTCAGGCCCTTTGGAACAGCCTGCTCCTGGGTTCTCTGGTCGGTCTCTGCGGAACAGCACTCGGTTTTCTCTTCGCCTATACCGCTGTGCGCACCAACCTTCCAAAGGCATGGACTCTCTTTCTCGATGCTTCGATCATCCTTCCCCTGATCTCCCCTCCTTTTACTACAGCCATCGCGATGATTTTCTCTTTCGGTCCCAGGGGGCTGATCACCTATGACCTGCTGGGGATAAAGGGGTTTACTGTCTACGGCCTTCATGGAACCCTCTTCTCCGAAACAATCACCTACTTTCCCATTGCCTACCTTACCTTGAAAGCGATCATTGCAGGCATTGATCCCAATATCGAAGATATGGCCTTTAGCCTGGGCAGTTCGCGACGCCGTGTCTTTAGGACGATTACGCTTCCGCTTACCGTACCGGGGTTGGCCAACTCCTTTCTTCTCCTCTTCGCCGCCTCTCTTGCTGACTTTGCCACACCTTTGATCCTCGCAGGAAACTCCTTTCCTGTGCTTCCAACTCAGGCCTATCTTCAAATTACCGGGCTTTTCGATTTGAAGGGAGGCGCTGTCCTCTCCTTCGTTCTATTGGTGCCTGCCTTCCTGGTCTTTCTCCTCCAGCGCTTCTGGGTCAGCCGTAAATATTATGTCACCATCTCAGGCAAGGTCGGAGCCCAGACCCAGATCAAGAGTGTCTCGCCCTGGGCAAAATTTCTTCTTCTTGGCCTCTGTCTCTTCATCTCGGCATTTATCTTCTATTTTTACGTCCTCCTCTTTTATGCCTCCATTGTTCAGGCCTTCGGGGCCAACTTTCAGATGACCCTGAAGCATTATCGAGTAGTCTTTACCGAAGGTCTAAAGGCGATCCGTGATACCCTCATCATTGCCGGTGTTGGAATGCCTCTTGGAGGAATATACGCTGTAATCCTGGGCTATCTTGTTTCAAAAAAGAGCTTTCCTTCCCGGCAATCCATGGAGATCGTCTCGATGATTAATTACTCTCTGCCCGGGACGATCGTAGGCATCGCCTACCTCCTCTTTTTCAACGATCCCCCTTTTCTCCTGACCGGCACAGCCATCATCATCATCGCCTGCTATGTCTTCCGATATGGCCCTACTGGAATCCGAACTACTGTGGCCATTCTCCAGCAGATTGACCCGAGCATTGAGGAAGCATCTTACAGTCTCGGAGCAGGCTCCGGAACCACGTTTCGGCGCATCACCATGCCCCTCATCCTTCCAGCCTTCTTTGCCGGCCTCGGGGTAGTCTTCATTCGTTCCATGACTGCGATCAGCGCGACCATCTTTCTCATCTCAATCAATTGGACACTCATCACCGTCCGCATCCTTGAAAAAATGACCGAGTTAGAGTTGGGAGTGGCTGCCGCCTTCTCCATCCTGGTCGTCTTGATCGTATTCGTTGTCATTACAGCCATCAGCATGGTCCTTCGATTGTTCAGACAACCCGGATCTCCTGATATGGCCAATATTTTAGGAGGATAAAGTGGAGGCAGTTAAAATACGTCTGGAAAATATCTCTAAAACTTTCCTTCATCGTGTCAAAGGAGAGGTCTCTGCAGTTAATCAGGTCAGCTTTGATGTTCAGCCAGGGGAGTTTTTGACCATGCTGGGTCCCTCGGGATGCGGAAAGACGACCACCCTTCGCATGATTGCCGGTTTTGAAAGACCGGATAAAGGCCGTATCTTCATTGGAGAAGAAGACGTCACAGACCTCATGGCCAACCAGCGAAACATTGGCTTCGTTTTCCAGAACTATGCCCTTTTCCCACATCTCTCTGTTTTCGAAAATGTGGCCTATGGGTTGAAAGTGAAAGGAATGGAAAGGACACCGATCGAGAAATCGGTCACCGATGTTCTCAATCTGGTAGGGCTTAAAGGGTTTGAACGACAGTTCCCCCATCAACTTTCAGGAGGTGAACAGCAGAGGGTGGCACTGGCAAGGGCTGTTGTGATCCAGCCACGGGTCCTTCTCTTTGATGAGCCTCTCTCCAACCTGGATGCCAAACTACGGGTCTATATGCGGGGGGAAATCCGGCGGCTTCAGAAAACCCTCTCCATCACAGCCGTCTATGTGACTCACGACCAGGAAGAGGCCATGGCCGTCTCAGACCACATCGCCGTGATGAACGAAGGCAGGATCATCCAGATTGGAACTGCTGAGCAGCTCTATCTCAAACCAGACTCTCCCTTTGTAGCGCAGTTCATCGGCAAGATCAACGTCTTCCCTGCTGAGATCAAAGCGATTGCGAATAATCAGGTGACCCTTCAACTCTTTAAAAAGGAGTATCAGGTTTCAAGAGGTTCACACCATGTTAAATCCGGGGAAAAGATTAATATTTTTGTAAGACCGGAAACGATCATCCTGACAGAGCCTTCTGATGAAGGGGCGTTGAAGGCAACGATTGTGGAAAGAGTATTTTTGGGAGAGAAAGTCGACTACCTCATTCAACTGGATGGCCATCTGGTCAATGCCACTTCCTATGATCCGCTCAGACAGGGGTCGTTTTCCCCCAATCAGGAAGTAGGAATCCGGTTTCACCCTGAGGCCATCCAGATTTTAAAGGAAGAGAGAAAGAGAGATTGATGAAGCGATTACTACTTCTTTCCATTTGGGTATGGATGTTAGGGATAGTATGGGATATCACACCTTTGCATGGGCAAGGGATCATTCATGGAGCAGATTCTGTTTTTGAGAAAGAAGGAATCACCATTTTGTGGGCAGTCCTCAAAGGGAAGACAGAGGAGAGCACATGGGTGGTGATCAAGGTGATCCGCTCTGAAGAAAAACCCTCCCCTTTTCAACTCTTCAGCGTAGAAGCTGAGGACCCCTTTTCCAAAGCGAAGGAATGGGTTGTCAAAGGAGTCAAATTAGAAAAAGAAAATCTCATTAGAAGTCAGCGCTCTTCATTTATTGATAAAACATCCCGGAGAATCATCTTCTACCGAAACCAAGAAGATTTTTTAAAAGAAAATCCGATCATGGTTGTTTTCTACCTGGGCGTACCCGATACATCTCCCGAGTTACTCTCAGAAAAAGAGATGGAAGGCTATTTTGAAAAAGCTCTCCAAAGATTAAAGAAATAATTCGAAATTGGATATGAAGTACTTCCTGAAAGAGCGATTCTGAAAATCCACCCAACTATGCAAGGTTTCGAATGGCAATCCTTAAAATGATAATTTTCACAACCTTCATTTTTCTGGAGTTTCCTGAGTTTTTAGAGGTCATATAACCTTCTATACGATTCTTAGGGGAAAATGTTTTCTAAGTATTTGAAATGCTTAGACCCAATTTTTTGAAACTCGGAAAATGAGAATTCCAGAAACCTCTATTTCCAACATATCGATATTCCGGCACAATAACATTTTTTGTTTCAAAAACTCAGGAAACTCCAGTCATTTTTATATTGACAAAAAATAATTTTTATGATTGTTATTTGTAATACAAATGAACATGAGGGGGTGGTTATTTAGAAAAAACCTTTAAAATATTCTTACCCATGTTAGTAGATTAAATAATTTGAAAGCCGTAGGGTCCATAAATATATTAATTTTTCTGGAGGTTAATAGATCAAGATAGTCTGGTCGCTACCAGTTAATGAATTTTAGGTAGCGGCTTTTTACATTCAGGTGGAAGTAACTAAAGGAAAAACAGGACTTTTCCTACTCGTTTAATTAATAGAGTTCCCTTGGCCAGGGGTGTGTCGAAACAAGACAAGAGCCAAAAGGAACTGGTTTTGTTGGGGGGATCCAATGGGCTACAAGAAATACACCGTAAAGCAGGGGGACTGTATCTCCAGCATTGCTTTCCAGCACGGTTTTTCCCCAGACACCATCTGGAACGATTCGAAAAACAATAAACTCAGGCAGGACCGAAAAGACCCGAATGTCCTGTTTCCCGGCGACGAGGTGTACATATGCGACAAAGAAGATAAAGAAGAATCCTGTGAAACCGAGAAGAGACATCGGTTTAAAAGAAAAGGCGTGCCCGAAAGGCTTCGTCTTCAGTTCATGGATGAAGAAGGTAAAGGCAGAGCCAATGAAGCCTGTATTCTCGACATCGATGGGAAACTTTCCGATAGTAAAACCGATAAGGATGGAAAAATCGAAATCTGGATCCCGCCGAACGCAAAAAAAGGCAAGATTACCTTCCGGGACTCAGGTGAAGAATACGAACTCCAGCTGGGCGAACTCGATCCCGTGACGGAAATCACAGGGGTGCAGGCAAGACTTGGCAACCTGGGTTTTTATGAAGGTGAAGTCGACGGAAAAATGAGCGAGGAGCTTGAAAACGCAATTCGAGACTTCCAAGAGAAGAAAGGCCTTAATCCGACAGGAAAATTGGATGAGTCATTTAGACAAAAACTTGAAAATGTCTACGGGGGATAAACAGACATAAGGTAAAGAAGGCTTTAAACCCAAAAACAGTAAACGTATCCACGTTCAAATCGTACGCGACCTGCATAGGATTATAAATATGGCTAAATACGGTAAAGTGCAATTCATCGCATTCAATATACGCCCGGGGTATAAGGATGATAAAATGAAAAAGTGCTGGAGTTGCGGGTGCACTAATTTCAAACCTTTTCCTCCTCCTCATGACTGGGTCTGTAAAACCTGTTGCACAAGTACCGGAAACAAATGTTTAGGTGATCATAAATCGTATCTTGGAGATAATGATCACACCAAAGATATAGAGTTTCGGTGCAGGCTCATGAAAAAGGCAATCACAACAGCATATCTTGATGCAAATGTATTAAAGGCAAAAGTCAGACGTAGTTCCTGGAATGTCTTCAGTAAAAAAGAGCCTGTTTTAAAAGTTTTCATGGCACCTGAATTCTACTTTCGGGGTGCCGAAGGAGCGTATCCGTTTGAGCAAATCCATACAATTATGGAAAACCTGCGGAAAGAAATTGACTTTAAATCCTACCAGGACTGGCTTTTTGTTTTTGGAACAGCCATCGGATACCTGAAACAAGAAGATACAAGCGTAAAAATCACATCGGTTGAGAGAATACCCGGAAATAAGACAAAGATCACCGTAGATTCTCTTCTGGAATCGGATTGGACATCTGCCTCAGCAAGTGAATACGTACAATTTCAGGATTGTTCAGATAAGTCTAAGGCACCGAAATCAGGACCCGTTGCTGTAACAAATCATACGAAAGGTGTTCAGGCCACAATAGAAGATATCCGGAATACGGCAGGAAATGATTTTGAAATTACGTTAGACACAAATGAGCTATACCCCAAAGATAACATTGTATTTTTTTATAGAGAGGATATTTCACGAACCGTTGAATTTAACATTAAGGCCAGCAGATCAAGCCCGAAGGGCACCATCATTACAATCAATAATCCGGACCAACAGAGAATTAATCCTTGCCCCGCTTGTAAGTGCCAAAGCTTCGAGGCGTCTGAATCGAAACCTTATCTTTGCAAGCATTGCACTCATACTCATAGTAAAATTTCTAAGAATTTTATCCGGAAAAATCAATATGCAAAGATGGAAAACTCACTTGTTTTGAACACCAATAAGGGATTCGATGTTGGTCATTTCGTCAAGTTAACTGCGAAAGAGGGTAAGACAGAGATAGGTAATTACGCACTGGTTTGCAAGGGTGGCCCAAAGCAAGAAGACACAGATGAGCCGCAGCAGTTTGTTATCTATAAGGAATATATTTCAGGTATTGATTTTCTTAGAGACAAAGAGAAATATTGGGGAACAAGTACAAATCGGCGTATCGAAATTCATGGACAAGATGATCGCATCGTAATACCCACCGAAGGATCCCGAGACCAACTTTCGGCAAAAAGAAATGTGCCAGGTACAAAAACTACATATATCGATAAAGACGGTAAAAAAAAGGAACATCGTATTTCCGAGATCAATAAAGTTGGGTATGGAGGCGGCTCAGTATTTTCAATTGATGATATCACTTTTGGTTTAGAGATCTGTCTGGATCATGCATATGACCGGATATGGGAATTCTATAATGATCATACCGACCAAACGGGTAATGCAGTATCAAAACAGGCCCAACCTGGCGACCCAAAAGTGCAAATTCATCTTATTCCGTCCTGGGGAATGAGTATTGCCGGCGGTAAAATTAGTTGCGTAGACAAGGGACTCGTATTCAACGTTGATGGCCCCAAAGGATCCGAAGTTCGGATTATGGGGAAAAATAATGATTATAGATGTAGATGTACAAATACAGATCATAATAAAAACAATAATAAACCGGGGAATTGTGTAGATTGCAATGAGCCGCTTCAGCCAATCGGGACGAAGGTGAAATCCGACGGTAAAGAAAAATCGGTAACAGACAAAGATATCAAAAAGTATTTTGAGGGTGAGGGCAAAATCGTTGTGTACGAAAAGAAACCCCTTCCAAAAGGTCAGACCGTCTGAGAGTTGAATACAGTAAGTCGATTTATTGGAGATGTGATTTCAAATCGTTTTAAACAGCTTTGGGGCAATAAGTCAGGTGATGTCAAGGGAAGGTTTTTATACCAGTTGCATATTTCCATCCGCAATCGTTGACTCCGTTGGTGGCTTTGGACTGCATATTCGTAGGTGCTATACGTAACATATTCTGCTTTTCCATGTGATATTAATTAGTTAAGAGCTATTTACCATTATCATTATTTCTCAATTCATGTCAAGATAATTCTGGGAGATCCATGTTCTCTCCTTCTTCGTCATCGTCTTGCTGTGCCTGTGTTCTATGTAGAACCACCTCCATAGCCTTGTAATAGTCTCGTTGAACTTTGAGGTTTGCGACCCGGCAGTAGCGCTGCGTCGTTGTAATCTGGCCATGTCCCAGCAGGTCCTGGATAGTCGCAAGGTCAGCATCAGCGTTGAGAAGTTGTGTGGCCATGGTGTGGCGTAGCCGATGACACGAGACGCTCAGTCCATTTTCCTGTGCATAGTATTCGATCCTCTTCTGAATGCCTCTAACCGATATGGGGCTGCCTTTCATCGGCCCTTTCTGCACCAGAAACAATCCTTTCGCTTTTGATGATCGTTTCGCCAGGTACGACAAAAGAGCACATCGGGCATCTTCACTCATGTAGACAACCCTATCCTTCGCCCCCTTCCCATGGAAGACCAAGATCTGTCTTCTTCCAAACTCGATCGCATCTAAAGTCAGTTCAGCAACCTCCTGGACTCGAAGGCCACAGCGGAGCATCAACATGAACATGGCCCGGTCTCTGAGATCCGTGATGCTATCAAAGAGGCTCCTGACCTGGTCCTCCTTCAGGTGTCGAGGCAGAGGCTTGGGCAGACGCAGGGAGATCCGTGTGACAGGATTGACGATCGATCTGCCCTCCTCATTGGTCAGATAGTCAAAGAACAGACGGATCGTCTGCAGATGGCAGGTGATGGTCTTGGGCGTCCGTCTGTTTCGGAGGAGATGATCGACATAAGCTCCTATTTCCTTGCGGGTTATCTCAGAGAGGGGTACTGCAAGCCACCTCATGAACTGATTGAGGATGTTCATGTAAGTCTTGACCGTATGGATCGAGTAGTTTTTTCTCTTCAAGGCTCTTCGATACCGGATCAGCTCAATAAGCTCCATCGATCCCTCCCCTCTCTATAATAGCCATGGCCCGAAAGTACTCTTCCTCACGCGTGGTGTCGGTGAGCCGGGCATATCGGCGAGTCACCTCGATATCCTGATGCCCCAGAAGCTGCTGGAGACATTCCAGACGCATCCCCGCATTGAGAAGCTCAGAGGCAAACGTATGGCGAAGACAATGGACCGTGTAGCCCTTCTGATCCAGTCCTGCCTTCTTAAGGTACTTCATGAAAAGGCCTCTGGCGGTACTGTAGCAGAGGTGCCCATGGCTCCAGCCGTAAAAGATAAACTCCTTGTCCATGTTCCTCCGCCTCAGCCAGAGTTTGATCGCGAACAGAGCATCATCGCTCAGGTAGACTACCCTCCCCATGCTGTTCTTCTCTCCCTCGTACAGATGTACCTTTCTGCCCTTGATATCCAGATCGTTTACCTTCAGCCCCAAGGCCTCACCGATGCGTATCCCTGTCCGTAAAAGCAAAAGAAACAGAGCCCGGTCCCGGATGTCGTCAATCACACCAAAAAGCTTTCTCACATCCGAGGGGTTCATGGCCCGAGGTAGGACGTCCGGTAACTTTAGCTTGATGCCTCGTTTCAGAACAGAGCCAGGAATAACCTCCTGCTCCATCAGATAATGCAGAAATGCGATGATGCAGGCCAGCCTCGTGCGCACCGTGGCGATCCGTAATCCCCGATCCTGCTCGTGCTCGATGAAACCCTCCAGGTCCACCCTTTCAATTTGCTCGATAGCGCTCTTGCCCGACTTCCCATAAAAATCCAGGAAGAGCACGACTGACGTAAATGAACTCGCAAGGGTCCTTGGTTTGTGATTTATGCGCCACTTGTGACGCATGTAGCACTCGACGTGCTCCTTGGCGGGAAGCTCCATGCAGGAGAGTTTCTGGAGGATGCCATCGATTAGGGTTGGTGAAAGAGGTGGCTCACTAAGTAAATCACGTTCACTTTGGACCGACTCATTGACGATCCGCTCAACTTGGGTCATATCTCTCCTCCTTTTCTTTTTCAAGAAAAGCAGAATAAATCATGACCCTTAGCCAATCTAACGGTCAATCCATTTTGTCACGTATAGGTAGGTGCTACAGTTAATTTTATAGTATTTACTAGATTAAGGTTTCTTTTCCTCAATCTAGGGATGTAAGCCTGGGATCAAATTTGATTATTAAGTCACAAATGATCGGAATAACACCAAGTCAATCAAACGGACGCGGTTAGCCACCCGCTGATTTTGGTCGCAATCATTAATCCAGGAAACCCCTTACAAGCCGCTTCGGAGAATAAAATAATTTGACAGAAGCAAGAATCCTCGTTATGATAGGGAAGAATACAATAGGCACACGTCTATGAAGTATTTTGAATGGAGCGACGAGAAGAATGAGAGGCTTAAGAAAGTTCGAGGTGTTTCATTCGAACAGGTAGAATTGGCAATCGCATTAGGAGATTTGGTTGATCGAGTAAAACATCCAAACCCAGCAAAATATCCAAATCAGAAAGTTTTTCTGGTAAAAATTGAGGGCTATATTTATTCGGTGCCATACATTGAAGATCATGAAAAAATATTTTTAAAAACCATCATACCCAACAGCAAGGCAACAAAGAAGTATTTGGGAGGTAAGAAATGAAGAAAACAGCATACCTGGATAAAAACGAAAGGGAATTGGCAAAATCGCTTGAAAAAGAAGAATGGATTTCAGACCTTAATAAAAAAGAAAAGAAACACTACGAGGAATATGCCCGCTATTCCCTGAATAAACAAAAAAGGATCAACATTCGAATGACAGAGCGAGATTTAAAGAGAATTCGGGCGAAGGCAGTTGAAGAGGGCATCCCCTATCAATCCCTTATCTCAATGCTGATTCATAAATATAATGAAGGGAAAATATCGATTAATCGATAACCAGACAAATGGAAATCACAAGACAGCAATTAACCAATATGATTGATCACTCTCTCCTCCGGCCTAATGCTACCCGAGAGCAGCTTGCAAAGCTCTGTCATGAGGCAATGGAGTATCGGTTCAAAGCCGTCTGTGTTAACCCCATCCATGTGGCTGAGGCTGCTCAGCTACTCAAGGGATCAAAGGTCCTTGTCTGCTCCGTGGTCGGATTTCCTTTTGGCACCCATTCCCATAAGACAAAAGCCTTTGAGACAAAAGAAGTGATTCGGTTGGGCGCTCAGGAAATCGACATGGTCATCCGAGTCGGAGCCCTGAAAGAGGGAAGAGATCGTGAGGTCATGGAGGATATTCAATCCGTGGTTCACGCGGCCACAGGAAATCCTGTCAAAGTGATCCTTGAGACCTGTTACATTAACGCGGAAGAAATCATACGGGGATGCAAACTCTCCGTCGAAGCAGGCGCCTCCTTCGTCAAGACATCAACAGGTTTCGCAGAGGCAGGGGCAAAGGTTGAGGATGTCCGGCTGATGAGAAAGACTGTGGGAAAAGATTTCGGAGTGAAGGCCGCAGGTGGAATCCGAACCCTTGAGGACGCCTTGAAGATGATCGAGGCTGGAGCCACCCGTTTGGGCACCAGCGCAAGCGTGGCAATCATTCAACAATTTGATAAAAATGAGAAAGGAGGAAAATAGATGAAAAAGATTATTTTAATTGGAGCAATCCTGACCTGTTTCATGGTGTTTGGAATGGGAACCCCTTCGAAAGGTTTTTCAAAAGAGGTGGTCCTTTACTCTTCGAATCAATCCGACCTGATCGACATGGTCTCTCAAGGATTTGAGAAGAAGACAGGGATCAAGGTCTCCGCTGTTCGTATGGGAACCGGAGAGGCGATGAAGAGGATACAGGCAGAGAAAGATAATCCGCTTGGGGATATCTTCTGGAGCGGGGATATCGCTGTTCTCGATGCTGCCAAAGCTAATTTTATGTCCTACAGATCACCCGAGGCCAAGGGTCTTCCTTCTCACTATATCGAAAAGGATAGCCTGTGGACAGCCACCAATGTTCACATCATGATCATCATGTATAATAAGAAACTAGTCAGTGAGCAGGAGAAACCAAAAGGCTGGGCAGATCTTCTCACTCCTAAATGGAAGGGTAAGGTCGTGATGGCCAATCCGGAGAAATCAGGATCAGCCTATGCAAAGGTCTATGGATTATATAAATTATACGGCTGGGACGGTCTACAAAAACTCCTCACGAATGCCAAGGTTCTCGACAGTGCCAGCCTTATCTGGAAAGGCACAGCCGAAGGGGAATATCCTCTCGGGATGACCATTGAATATGCCGCCTACCGGTATATTGCTGGCGGATCGAAAGACGTGGGGATTATCTATCCCCAAGAGGGTGCCTTTGCTGCTCCGGAAGGGACAGCGATGATCAAAAATTGCAAGCACCCTGTGGAGGCAAAAGCATTCACGGATTACCTGCTCTCCCGAGAGGTGGAAAAAGAAATCTTTGAACAACATTACCGAAGGCCAGCCAGATCGGATGTCGTTGCATCCGTCGGGCTCCCGAAGATCAACGAAATCAACTTGCTGAAAGCATTCGATTCCATCGAGTCAAGTGCTCTTGAAAAAGAGATCCTTAAAAAATGGAAAGAGATGGTCCTCCAAAGGTAAGGCAATAGAAGGATGCAGGTCCGGTTAAATGACATTTCCAAAGCTTTTGGCTCTTTAAAGGCGCTCGATCGAGTCAGCCTTCAGATTGAGAGAGGTGAGTTCTTTACGCTCCTCGGTCCCAGTGGCTGCGGGAAGACCACCCTCCTCAGGGTGATTGCAGGCTTTGCCTCTCCTGACTCTGGCAATGTCTTTTTCGGTGACCAGCTCATTAACCACATCCCGCCATACAAACGGGAGACCGGCATGGTATTCCAAAACTACGCCCTCTTCCCGCAGCTTAATGTCTTCGATAATGTGGCTTATGGACTGAGGGCACGGAAGGTAGAGAAGGAGGAAATCCAAGCGAAGGTCCATCAGATTTTAGAAAAAGTTCAGTTGGAAACTCTCGCACAGCGGTACCCGAATCAATTGAGTGGTGGGCAACAACAGCGCGTTGCCCTTGCCCGGGCCCTTGTCATTCAACCCCGTGTCCTTTTGATGGATGAGCCTCTCTCCAATCTCGATGCTAAGCTTAGGGTCACGATGCGCCACGAGATCAGGAAGATTCAGAAGGACCTCGGAATTACCACCATCTATGTCACTCATGATCAGGAAGAGGCGATGGCCATATCGGATCGAATCGCCATTTTTAATTTCGGACATATCCAGCAGGTCGGGATGCCTTCCGATATCTACTTTCGCCCCCAAAACCGGTTTGTCGCCGAGTTTACCGGAACCAGCAATCTCATGGAAGTAGAGGTGGTCGCTTATGACCCTAAAACATCCATACTCACCGGCAGGTTTAAGGGGAATCCGATTCTTCTCCGTTCTGCCTCAAAGCCAACCGGGAAGACCGTGACAATTCTCCTCCGACCGGAATGGATCAAAATCGCCAGAGATGCAAAAGAGTCTTCCACAAATCTCTTCATTGGTCAGGTGGTCAGTTTCACCTTTATGGGTTTCATGGTGAAATACCAGGTGAAGGCCTTTGAGGATCAGATCCTTGCTCTTGAGGTTCAGGACCCTCAGGAACACGAGATTAAGAAGGAAGGAGAGACACTCTATTTCCGGTTTAACATGGACCGGCCTGTGGTCATCACTTCCTGATCGAGCCCATCATGCGCAGATATTTCACTCCCTGGAATTTCATTCTCCTCTCGATCTTTGTCATTCTATTCCTCTTCGTCCTCTACCCGATGTTTTCCATCTTCTATGCCAGCTTTTTGAGCCCGGAGACTGGCCAATTTTCTCTTGAGAGTTACCGGAAGATCTCCTCCCTGCCCTTCTATTTGAGGTGTCTCCGCAACAGCCTCTGGGTCAGTGCATTAGCCACGGCTTTTAGCTTGATTATCGGGATCCCTTTCGCCTTTTTCACCTCCCGTTTTCATCTTCCGGGAAAATCTCTGATCAAAACCCTTGCCACCCTGCCCCTGATCCTGCCTACGTTTATCGGAGCGGAAGCCTGGATTCTTCTGCTTGGCCGAAATGGCTGGTTTACCAACCTGTTCAAACAGATTGGCATTGAACTGCCATCCATTTATGGGTGGCAGGGGATCGTTCTGGTCTTCTCTCTCCATTTCTTTCCTTTTGTCTTTCTGATGGTCTCCGCCTCCATTAATGCGATTGACAAATCCCTCGAAGAATCCGCTCAAAACCTTGGCGCCCATCCGAGGCGGGTCTTCACGACCGTTACACTTCCCATCGTTACTCCTTCCATTGTGGCAGGAGCATTGGTGGTCTTCTATATGTCGATTGAAAACTTCGGCGTTCCCCAACTCATCGGAGAGGATTATCGGGTCCTTGCCGTTCAAGCTTATAATGAATTCATCAGTGAAATGGGAGGAAATCCTTCCATGGCAGGAGCCCTCAGCATGGTCTTGATTATCATCACACTGATGGTGACCCTAATTCAAAAATATTGGGTGGAGAGAAAAAGTTATTCCATGTCCTCATTGAGACCTCCAGAGGTCAGGAGAGCAAAACCTTTTTTCACATTTTGCATGTGGTTTTTCTGTATCTTCATCCTTTTTTTAGCGCTCTTTCCCTTCCTGGTCGTCCTAATCTCGTCGGTAACAAAAACCCAGGGTCCGGTCATGTATTTCGGAGAATTCAGTTTAAAAAATCTAACTCAGGCCATTCGTATCGCTCCTCGCCCCATCTTCAACTCCTTCTTCCTGTCCACAGTAGCAACCCTGATTGGCATTGTCTTTGGTTTGGCAGTGAGCTACCTGGTGGTTCGGAAAAAGGGGGCTGTCACTTATCTTTTGGACTTGCTGATGATCCTGCCCTTGATCATCGCAGGAACGGTCTTAGGGATTGCCCTCGCTGCAACCTACAATAAGGGGAGAATCGTCTTGACCGGAACATGGATGATCCTGGTGCTCGCCTATTTTATCAGGAAGGTTCCCTTTTCCATTAAAACCACTTCCTCCATCCTCCAGCAGATTGATGCATCAGTGGAAGAAGCCTCCATTAATTTAGGCGTTCCCCCTGTCCGGTCTTTTCTGAAGGTCGTCGTCCCTGTCATGTTGCCGGGGATTGCGGCCGGAGCGATTATCATGTGGGTAACCACCCTGGCTGAGTTGAGCTCCACAATCATCCTCTATTATGGGCCATGGTCCACGATGACCATCCAGATCTTCCAATATGTCGGCAGCGGAGATTTCGGACCTGCCTCCGCCTATGGGACGATTCTCATCCTCTCGGTTTTGATCCCCCTCTTCTTTCTCCACCGGTTTCTCGGAAAAGGAATGACCCCAACGCTGTAAAAGATCTGATTACACACCTGCCTGCCGCAGGCAGGGATTTGAAAAAACGATTCCACAGATTTTTCTTTGTTTCCAATCCCCTCTAATCTATGTAATCGAACCTTAATCAATGAAATCTCTTTAATGAAAATTGACAAGACCCTAATGAGGTCTTATAGATATATAAAAGGCTTTGTCCATTGAGACCCGTCCTTAAAGTTTGGAATACAACCTGATGAATGTTCTTCTGATCTACCCTGAGATTCCGGATACCTTCTGGAGTTTCAAGCATGCCCTCAAGTTTATACGTAAAAAAGCTGCCTCTCCTCCGCTCGGACTCCTCACCATCGCTTCCATGCTGCCAGCAAAATGGAAAAAACGGCTGGTTGACATCAACGTAAGAAAGCTTTCGAGTGAAGACCTTTCATGGGCTGATTGCGCATTGATCAGCGCCATGACCGTGCAGAGGGATTCAGCCTGCAGGGTGATTGCTCAGTGCAAAGAAGCAGGCCTTAAGGTCATCGCTGGAGGGCCACTCTTCACCACGGAACATGAACAGTTTGAAATGGTGGATCATTTTGTCCTCAATGAGGCTGAACTAACTCTGCCCGCCTTTCTTAAAGATTTTTCCCAGGGCAGTGCCAAGAGGGTTTACACTACTTCTGATTTCGCCGACATCCGTCAGACCCCTGCTCCAATGTGGCAATTGGTCCGTCCAGGTGATTACGCTTCGATGTCTGTCCAATTTTCTCGCGGTTGCCCCTACAATTGTGAGTTCTGTAATGTGACTGCTTTGTTCGGTCATAGGCCGCGCACCAAGAGCGCTTTACAAATGATTGCCGAACTGGAAAGCCTTTACCGATTGGGATGGCGCGGAGGTGTCTTCTTTGTGGATGACAACCTCATCGGAAACAAGACCCATCTCAAAACAGAACTGCTCCCTGCTCTCACCGAATGGCGAAAAGGGAAAACCGGGTTTCTCTTCAATACGGAGGTTTCCATTAACCTGGCTGATGATGAACCCTTGATACAGATGATGGTCAAAGCCGGTTTTGATACAGTATTTATCGGAATCGAAACGCCGAACGAGGACAGCCTGGCCGAGTGCAGCAAGAAACAGAACATGAACCGTGACCTGGTCCTGGATGTGAAGCGTATCCAGCGGCAGGGACTGCAGGTGCAGGGAGGATTCATCCTCGGTTTTGACAACGATTCAGCCTTGACCTTTCGGCGACTCACTGATTTCATCCAAAAAAGCGGAATTGCAACGGCAATGGTTGGCTTGCTTCAAGCCCCTCCTGGTACCAAACTCTACGAGCGGCTCAAGCAAGCAGGCCGCTTACTTGATCGGTTATCGGGAGACAACGTGGACGGTTCAACGAACATCATCCCTGCCATGAATCTTGAAGCACTGCGTAAGGGATACAAGGATGTCCTACAATACCTCTATTCTCCCGAGGCCTACTATCAACGGGTCAAGACTTTTTTAAGGGAATATAAACCTCCGAAGATTAAAGTCCGGCTCGACTTCCGACATGTCTTTGACAACATCCACGCCCTTATTCGTTCTGTCCTCCGCCTTGGTATTATGGGTAAAGAGCGGGTTCAATACTGGAAGCTTTTCTTGTGGACACTGCTCCGCCGACCCCGAGCATTCCCGATGGCAATCACACTGGCCATTTACGGCCACCATTTCCGTAAGACCAGCGAGACTCATGTCCGGTAATCCACAGTTTTCTTGACTTTCTTTAAAAAAAACGTTACAAATTGGTTGTATCGAATCTCCGAGCCTTTTTCCTAACTCCCACTTTACATAAGAGGGAAATGGAAACGGGCCGTAAGGGCATGGCTGGAAACGGCCATACCTCCCGTGTTTGGAAAGGAGATGGATAATTGGACTTCAAGAGCCGATATCCCCAACACGGGTATCGGCTTTTTGTTTAACTGATTCAGCGAATAACTCGAATGATAGCAAATATTACGAATACAAGAATATTCGAGCTATTCGCTGTCATTCGTTTAATTCGGAAGTGAATATGAAAGGTTTCTTCAAGGTTCAAACGCCAGCCCAACTTTATCAGAAACTTAACTGTTTCAAACCTCTCTCCTCCGAAGAGGTTCCTCTTGAGGAATCTCTCCATCGGGTCCTTGCGGAGGATGTCACCTCTCCAATGAATCTTCCTGAATTTCCCCGCTCCACGGTTGACGGATTTGCTGTAAAAGCAAAAGATACTTATGGAGCCTCTGAAAAGAATCCTGCCCTCCTTCAAATCGTTGGAGAGATTCCCATGGGAAAGGTTTCAGAGATTACTCTAAAGGATGGCGAAGCAATAAAAATTGCAACAGGAGGAATGGTTCCTGAGGGCGCAGACGCTGTGGAGATGGTTGAATATACGGGATGGGTGGATGGACAAACAATCCACGCCTTTAAAACCCTCTCTCCCCTCGAGAATGTGATCCAGGCCGGAGAGGATATCAAAGCAGGAGAAGTGGTTCTTCGAAAGGGCCGCCTCATTCGTCCGCAGGAAGTTGGACTCCTGGCTGGAATCGGCAGAACCACTATCAGAGTATTTCGAAGGCCAAAGGTTGGAATCATCTCTTCCGGTGATGAAATCGTTCCTGTTGACGAAAAGCCGAATTCCGGAGAAGTGAGGGATATCAATCGGTATACCATCGTCTCAATGGTAAGGGAGTCAGGAGGAATCCCATTTTTTTTTGGCATAGCAAAAGACCGATTCGATGATCTCAAGGATAAAATTGAAACAGGGTTGAATGAGATGGACATGGTGGTCATCACCGGAGGGAGTTCCGTGGGGACTCTCGACCTGGTAGGGGAAGTCCTGCAATCTTTTCCCAAAACGGAGGTCCTGGGCCATGGCCTATCCATCAGGCCCGGGAAACCCACCCTGCTCGCAGGGGTCCAGGGAAAACCTTTCTTAGGACTTCCGGGTCATCCTGTCTCTGCCATGGTCATCTTCTATCTCTTTGGGAAAACAATCCTGAACATCCTTTCCGGTTGGTCCGATGAGATGAAGCCCCAGGGGCGACGAAAAGTCAGAGCAGGAAGAAATATCCCTTCTGTAGCAGGACGAGAAGATTACGTCAGGGTAACATTGGAAGAGAAGGACGGGATTCTCTGGGCTTACCCCATTTTCGGAAAATCTGGAGCCATCGCTCACCTGACTCATGCCGATGGATTGCTCAGGATCGACATGAATGAAGAAGGGTTGGAAGAAGGAGAAGAAGCAGAAGCCATTCTCCTTTAAAAGGAGAAATCCGAAATTCGAAGCACGAATATCGAAACAAATTCGAATGATCAAAATATAATCAAATTGTGTTCTTTAAATTTGGTCATTTGAAAATTAGGAATTGTTTCGGATTTCGAAATTCGGATTTCGAATTTTAAGTCTCTTTATGAAACGCAACATCTATCTCAAAAAGAAATCTTTAAACGAAGCTAAAGAAATCGCTTCCAAGCTGGCTTCTCTCATCCGTTTGGGAACGGAGACGGTCCATGTGGTGCAGTCACTGGGTAGGGTGACGGCCGAACCCCTCTTCGCAAAAATTTCTTCGCCTCCTTTCCACTGCGCAGCAATGGACGGTATTGCAGTTCAGGCGGAATCAACCTATGGAGCCACCGACGATTCTCCCAAAGTACTTATCACCGGTAAAGAGGCCTGGTTTGTTAATACGGGCCATCCGATCCCTCCAGCGACGAATTCGGTGATCATGATTGAAGACGTCCATCAGATTGATTCGGAAAGGGTGGAAATCAGGGAAGCAGCCCATCCCTGGCAACACGTGAGAGCCATCGGTGAAGACATCGTTGCAACCGAGATGGTCTTCCCTGAGAATCATCAAATCACATCCTATGATATTGGAGCCTTGTTGGCGAGCGGTTACCGGGAGATCCGTGTAAAGAAGAAACCGAGGGTCCTGATTCTTCCCACGGGATCGGAATTGATTGAACCGGGCGAGGTCAATCTTTCAGAGCCATTACCGAAGATCATCGAATCCAACTCCTATGTCTTAAGCAATATGGTCGTTGAGGACGGGGGGGAGCCTTTTAGGCATCCCATTGTCAGAGATGATTTTACAAAGATCCGGGAAGCCCTGCTTTCAAAATATGAAGAAGTTGACCTCATCCTGATCATTGCTGGATCATCGGCAGGTTCCGAAGACTATACCCGGTCCATCATTGAAGAATCCGGAGAGGTCTATGTCCATGGCATCTCTATGATGCCCGGCAAACCGGCTCTCCTTGGAAAATTTAAGGATCGACCCATTGTTGGAATCCCGGGCTATCCTGTTTCTGCCATACTGGCCTATGAGGAACTGGTCAAACCGCTCATCTACCAGATTCTTCATCTCATAAAACCGGAAAAAATTAAAATTAAGGTTTTCCCAACACGAAAAATCCCGTCCAAATTGGGAACCGAAGAATTTTTAAGGGTGAAGGTAGGAAAGGTAGGAGAAAAATTCTATGCCACTCCCCTTCCCCGTGGTTCCGGGATGATCACCTCCCTGACAAAGGCGGATGGGATCATTCGAATTCCACCGCTCTCCGAGGGTGTAGATGAGAATCAGGAAATAGACCTACAACTTCTTCGGCCCTTTGAGGAAGTTCTAAATACTGTAGTCATGGTGGGAAGCCATGATCTTACTATCGACCTCCTGGCCAATGTTCTCGGTAAATATTACCCCCCAGTCTTTCTTTCATCCCATTCCGTAGGAAGTTTTGGGGGAATCCTCGCTTTAAAAAGTGGTATCTGCCATTTAGCAGGTCTCCACCTCTTGGACCCCGTGACAGGGCAGTATAACATTCCTTATATTCAGAACCATTTGAAAGGAATCGATATCAGAGTTATCAATCTTGTCCATCGGGAGCAGGGCTTGATCATTCAGCGTAAAAACCCAAAACGCCTGAGGGGACTGAAGGATCTTCTCAAGGAAGAGATAACTTTTATCAATCGTCAAAAGGGCTCCGGGACAAGAATCCTTCTTGACCATGAACTGAAAAACCTTTCGATCAATTCAAGCCAGATCAAAGGATACGAAAAAGAGGAATTTACGCATATGGCTGTTGCCTCTCTGGTCGCCAGCGGTGTCGTCGATGCTGGATTGGGAATCCTTTCGGCGGCCAGGGCCATGAATCTCGATTTTATTCCCGTTACAAAAGAGCGCTACGACCTTGCCATTCCTTCTGTATATTTCGAGGATGAAAAGGTTCAGAAAATGATCGATGTGATCCGTTCAAAAGAGTTCAAAGAAGAAGTCCTCCGTATGGGAGGATATGATGTGTCAAAGACAGGAGAAGAACTAATCTGAAATTACAAATAACAAAATCCAAATGTCAAAGGAATGTCAAATTCTAAATTTTGACATTTTGGCTTTGAATTTCCTTTGAACTTTGACATTTGGCATTGGAGAAATTAGTGCTTTTAGATCTTTACAAACGCAGCATTAATTACCTTCGCATCTCGGTGACAGACCGTTGCAATCTCCGCTGTCGCTACTGCATGCCTGAGGAAGGGCTCTCCCTTATCCCTCATAGCGAGATCCTCTCTTATGAGGAGCTCCTGAGATTGGTCAGGATTTTTGCCCTTGAGGGAATTTCTAAGGTCAGATTAACCGGGGGAGAACCCCTCGTACGAAAAGGAATCGTTGATTTCGTCTCCCAACTCTCGATGATTAAAGAGATCAAGGATTTAAGCCTGACCACCAATGGGTTGCTCTTGAAAGGTTATGCTGCAGATCTGAAACGGGCGGGTCTTAAGAGGATCAACATCAGCCTGGACACTCTCAATTGTAATAGATTTTCATTGATCACCAGGAGAGATGGCTACGAACAGGTATGGCAGGGAATTGAAGAAGCCATGAAGGTTTCTCTCTCTCCCATTAAAATCAATATGGTCGCCATCAAGGGCTTAAATGACGATGAGATTGAATCTTTTGCCCTGATTACTTTACATCATCCGCTCATTGTGCGCTACATTGAGTATATGCCCTCCGGGAATGGAGAGGAATGGACAGAGGGGAATATTTTAACCATTCCTGAGATTAAAAAACGGGTCGAAGCAATAGGGAAACTCATCCCCATACCCTCTGATCAATGGGATGGCCCAGCCCGTAGATTTCGCCTTGAAGGAGCAATCGGAGAAATCGGATTGATCGGGCCAGTGAGCGACCACTTCTGCGAGGCCTGCAATCGCCTTCGTCTGACGCCGGATGGAAAGATCAGGACCTGCCTCTTCTCGGATGAAGAAATCGATGTGAGGTCATTCCTGAGAAATGGTGGAAGTGATGAGGATTTGAGGAAACAGCTTCTCGTGGCTTTAAGAACGAAGCCGGAGAGACATCACATCAACACACACCAGTTTAAGAAATGCCAGAGAAATATGTCAGCGATAGGAGGATAAGGGGAATTACCAAATTCCAAGCACCAATAACCAAATAATAACCAATATTCCAATAAATTAAATTCCCACGTTCTCCCCTGGGAGGGAGAGAGGGGGGTGCGTTTGGTGATTTGAACATTGGTTATTGGAATTTATTTGGAGTTTGTGATTTGGTTATTGGAATTTGTATCGGTTGGTAATACGACCTGCGTTCATTAAAAGGGAGAGACGGATGCCTAAACTAACTCATTTTGATAAGAAGGGTCGGGCGAAGATGGTGGATGTCAGTGCCAAGTCAGAGACATTAAGAGAAGCCATCGTGAAGGGGTCTATCTATATGAAGCGCGCCACCTTTAAAAAGATCATGTCCGGCAAGATTGCAAAAGGAGATGTTCTCTCCGTGGCAAAAGTGGCAGGCATCATGGCGGCAAAGAGGACCTCTGAAATCATCCCTATGTGTCATCCCCTCAATCTCTCTCATGTGGAGATCAACTTTTTTCCATTCGAAAAGGAGAGCCGAATCGATATCGAGTCCAAAGTCAGAATCAAGGCTCGGACCGGAGTGGAAATGGAAGCTCTTGTTGCTGTGGCCACGGCAGGTTTGACGATTTATGATATGTGTAAAGCGATCGACCGGGGAATGGGGTTGACCGACATCCATCTGGTAAAGAAGACCGGAGGAAAGAGTGGAACGTTCACAGTTCGGGGTTCGGAGTTGGGAGTTCGGAATGGGAATAGAAGGGTTCAAGGGGCCAAGGATTCAAGTGGGCAAGTGAATTAGAAAATATTTTTCACTCGAACCCCTGAACCCTCGAACCCTTTTAAGGACATCATGGAGAGATAAACGATGAATAAAACTCAGCGAGGCAAGGTATTAGCAGTGAATATCAGCGATGTAAAGGGCACCAAAAAGACCAATATCGGATCGTGTACCATACTTAAAGATTTTGGTCTGAAAGGTGATGCCCACGGCGGACCCTGGCACAGGCAAGTCAGCCTCTTAGCTAATGAGTCAGTCGAAAAGATGAAAGCCAAAGGGCTAAATGTGGGTTTTGGCGATTTTGCGGAGAACATCACGACAGAAGGCATTGATCTTGTCAACCTCCCCATAGGAACAGAAATCCTTATCGGAAAGGCCATCGTCCTCCGTGTGACCCAAATTGGAAAGGAGTGTCACGAACGCTGTGCCATCTACTACCAGGCAGGAGACTGTGTCATGCCAAGGGAAGGCATCTTTGCCGAGGTTGTAACTGAAGGAGAAGTAAAAGTAGGAGATGAAATCAGCATTGGTCATTGATCATAATAACGCCCCCCAACCCCCTCTTAAATTAAGAGGGGGAGAGGGGGAGTTATTTTATGGAATTTGGAGTCAGTTATGTTCAAAGTAGCTATCATTACTATGAGTGATAAAGGATCAAAGGGAGAGCGGGGGGATACAAGCGGTCCCCTCATTGAAGAGATGATTAAAGATTTACCCTCCGAAGTCATCCATTATGAAATCATTCCCGATGAGAAAGAACAGATTGTCAATGCATTAATAAAGTGTGCGGATGATTTGAAGGTAGACCTGATCCTCACCACTGGAGGAACAGGATTGAGTCCACGGGATGTGACACCAGAGGCGACACTGAAAGTAATTGATAAGGAAGTTCCAGGATTCTCCGAGGCCATGAGGGCTGAAAGCTTGAAAAAGACCCATCATGCCATGATCTCAAGGGCAGTTTGTGGAATTCGGGGTTCGAGCCTGATTGTCAATCTACCGGGAAGCCCGAAGAGTGTTAAAGAGAATTTGCAGGTCATCCTCCCTGCCCTTCCCCACGCCCTCTCCAAACTAAAGGGCGACCCCTCCGAATGCGCTCAGTAATGAAAATGATTATCAAGTGAGTGCGTAAGTTGATCAGTCGGGGGGTCGCTTTTGATAGGCTTTTAATTCTTCTTCGGTCAGTTCTTCCGGGTTTACTAACCTGTAATGCTTTTCTGCAGAGACCCGGACACCTTCTCCCGTCATTTCACATTCAAACAATGCAATGACATTTTCTTGCATAAACTGGGCAGCGATTGATCTGCAAATGAGCCCTTGAAATTTCGTTTTACAAACAGCTACATCCTGCTCAATCTGGACAACTCCAATTTTGTCCGATCCCCCCTTTGCTTGAACCGGAATAACATAGTGGACCCCTCTCTTATCGATACCAATGTATATTTCATCCGTCTCAACCTGTCCGATATCGGGTATCGCTGTACGCAAATGGTTCTGTAAGGAATAACAAGTGAGGCCGGTGAAAATATCAATGAGCCTGTTGTAACGAAGCTTTGCCAAAAGCGCTTGTTCATCGTTGAGTTTATACTTACTGATCACTCCGGGTGTGGCATCCGGTATCTTTGTCTCTAATAGGATCTTGGATGGTAGAATAGCGGATAGGGTGGTGAGTACAAACTTATAGCGCCCTCTCCCGGCAGGGCGGATAATCCACTCAAATCCTTTGGGAGCTTTTTCAACAATGCTATCCGGTAATGAAGCCCGATAACGGAATGAATAGAGTACATCTCCTATGTTCTTGGGAAGTTTTATTCGAAGTTTCTTAGCTGCTGCTATAATTTCAGACCGCTCAAATAAGATTTCTGTCGATCCTTTCTGAAAATATTTAGAAAAAATCGTTTCTATGATCTGTGAATATCGATTTTTAATTGCGGCCATTATTTCACCTTTTCTTCCCGGGCCATCTTAGGACAACAACTTCCTCTCTTAACTGTTCTCTCGTTACGGTAGCGTATCTCGTGCGAAATAGATCTATCCTCACCAATTTATACCCAAGTGCCTCTGCTATATCAGCCAACAGCTGTCCTGTACGAATCATAATTCTCAGATAAGAAGCCTGGTCTCCCACCACGTAGGCTAACTGGGCACTAGGGCGAAGTACAGAGCGAAGCTCGGCCAGATGACGCGCCATACCACCGAAATACAATTTGGTCACTCTCCCGTAAAGTTTTTCAAACCCGGAATCTTTTCCAAGCTCCTTTCTGCGTCTCTCTATGGATTCCGCAATCCTCTGAATTTCTGGATGACCTTCTACATACTTATCATCTTCGTCGCCTTTATAAACACCCCGTGTATTTGAACGTATAAAGCTCTTCTTCATCTCTTTCAGCTCAGCTTTATTCTTGATAAACCCAAGAATGACAGATTCAAGTCTTGTTGTCCTTGTATAATCCTTTTCATTTGGATATGGAGGAGAAGTGATTACGGCATCCACCGAATGGGGCTCTATGAAGTCACTAACATTCCGGGCATCACCCAAATAGGTTATAGTATTGGGATATGCCCTCCCTTTAACAAGCTTTAAATCGTTTGCGATCCTATCTACTTCTTGAAGCCATGAAGCAACAACCGGGACATCCATTTTGGGCTTTCCGACTCCTACCTCCGGCCCGAAATGAAGATTACTGATCCTGAACACTAAAGCATTCGCTAATGCAAGCAGGGCATGCCGATAAAAAGGTTGCTCTTTGTGCTCTCTCAGAAAATCAAGTAAGATGAGAGTTTTGTGTAAAGGGAGAGGACTAATTGAGTTAGTTAGCAGCAGGCTTGCTGCTTCAGGATCGAGATCTCTAAGGGGACCTTCTTTTGCATGGCGCTTCGAAAGGCTGCTGTCATCGAAGCCCTCTGCCTTCAATAATTCTAAAGCCGAATTCGCAATATGGCGTGCCTTCTTCTTCAATAACTCGGGATCGATATTCCAATCAACTTTTACAGAGCTGGCGAAATGCGCAAAAATGTTTGATTCAAGCCCGATTGCTTTGATGCCATGCAATTTAGATTCAACAAGGGTAGTCCCCGTTCCACAAAAAGGATCCAAGATGACGTGTCTTCCATCCAAACCAAAATCTTCAATGTAACTATTTACGAGGTGAGGAGGAAAAGAGAGAACAAATCTATACCAATCATGAAAAGCTCTATCAGATGGCGCTAACCTATTAGCGGTCCGCCCATTTTTCTCACCCTTGGCAGACTTTTCCAGGGAAATCCCATTGAATGTATAGATAGGCAGATGCAGTTGTGTTTGAGTTAGCTTCATCAAACCCGCCGTTTTTTTATGTCATTATACGGAACGTAAAATAAAAGGTCAATATTGATTTGTCACCGGCGGCTTAGCTATTTTAAGAATTAAGAAGTGATCTTTGGATTAAAGGTGGAAATAGTTTCATTCATCCAGGACTTTTCGAACGACTTGAAGCATCTCCTTCATATTAAAAGGTTTGTTGACAAAATTTTTGGCGCCCTTTTCTAAAACCTCTTTCACAGTTTCTTCTGGTGAATATCCGCTTGAAATAATCACCTTTACATTTGGGTTAATCTGAAGAAGCCACTCCAGGCATTTCTTTCCTCCCATCACCGGCATAATCAGATCAAGGATGACTAAATCTATTTCATCCTTCTTTTCCTGGTATAAATTCAGGGCGCTTTCCCCATCAGAAACCGGAAGTACCGTATACCCAAATCTGCTAAATATCTGCTCTCCGAAATCGCGGATAGGTTTCTCATCATCAACCAAGAGGATCGTTTCTGAACCTCCTTTCACTTCTTCATCCTCTTTCAATTCCTCCGTTACCTTTTCTCTTTCAACCACCTGAAAATAAATTTTGAAAGTAGTCCCTTCATTGGGCTTGCTTTCACAATCGATATACCCCTCATGGCTCTTCATGATCCCATAAACCATGGCAAGCCCGAGACCTGTCCCCTTTCCCACGTCTTTGGTGGTATAGAAGGGATCGAAAATATTTTTAAGTGTCTCCTCATCCATCCCATGGCCAGTATCCGAAACCGTCAATTCTACATAATCCCCTGGTTTTAATCCCAGACGGTTCTTACAAAATTCCCAATCCAAAGTGACATTGTGTGTTCGGATGATTAGTTTGCCCCCCTCAGGCATGGCATCTCTCGCATTGACTGCCAAGTTAATTAAAACCTGTTCTACCTGAGCCGGATCCGCATTGATTGGTTTTAGGTCGCCGTCGAGGGAAAGTTCGACTTCGATCATCTTCGGGATAGTTCTCTGGAGAATTTTTTGGACCTGTACAACCTCCTGATTAAGATCCATGGGCCTTAACTTGCTCTCGATCTTCCGACTGAAAGTCAAAAGTTGTTGGGTGAGCTCAGCTCCTCGTTTAGCCGCACGCTTGATCTCTTCAAGGTCATTAGAGGCATATTGTCTCACTTGCTTATTCATCAGTAGGATTTCTGTGTAGCCCAGGACAGACTGAAGGAGATTATTGAAGTCATGGGCAATGCCTCCAGCAAGGGTCCCCACCGCTTCCATCTTCTGGGCCTGTTGAAATTGAACCTCCAACCTCTTATGGGATGTGATATCCCGGATAAAACACAAAATAGCCGGTCTCTTCTCCCATTCAGTCAGAACGGCATTGAGATGGACCCACATCTCTTCGCCAGCCTTATTGATGATCCGGAAAGCATAGGGACTTGGAACATCTTCCCCTCTTAGTCGTTGGTTATACCTTTCAATCACCATTTCCTGGTCTTCCGGATGGATGAGATTCATAAAGGGGGTATTTGCATAATCCTCTTCGGAATAGCCCGTCAAAGCGAGTGTGCTCGGATTAGGAAACTTGACCATGCCATCCTGGGCAATAAAGATGGCATCGTTGGCATGATCTACCAGGGATCGATATTTCTCTTCGGATTCCCGAAGTGCTTCCTCTATCCGTTTTCGATCTGCGATCTCCGCACTAAGCTGGTCGTTTGCTTCCTTCAGTTCTATTGTCCTTTCTTTAACCCGGCTCTCTAACTCCTGGTGCGCTCTACGCAGATCTCTCTCAACTTCTTGCAACAAAACGGTTTTCTCGATAAGCTCAAGATTTTTTACTTTTAATGTGTCCCGGCTCTTTTTCAGAATACCGCCGGTTAACGAAGAAATATATGCTACAACCAAAAGTAAACCAATGACCACTACGAGTTGAGCCAATTGGTCCACCAATGGAGGATCATAAGACAGAAGGACATACTGAGGCGGTAGGTAGCCGAAATATTCACCTAAGACAACAAAGCTGAAAGCAACCGAACACATAGCAGCTATGATAAAAGGAAAACTCCTTGGCGATACAACCCCCACATAGGTAATGATTGCAGCATAGATTGAAGTAAGGTAAATAGCCTCGATGCCCCCCAAAAAATAGATAATCGCTGTATACCCAAGGATCTCCAGGAAATTGATGAAAAGTGACGCATACTTGTATAAGCGGATTTGGGTAATACGTTTCAAGAACAACAGAGTAGGAGGATTGATTAAGATGAGGTATACAACGGCGAGGGTAACCCCAATAAAGTGATCTATTCTGATCGCGTTTAAAAGAAAAGCAGCTAGCGCAAAGAGCCACATAACCGCACTTGCGCCTGCGCGCACGAGCGCTCCCTGGAAATGTCGCTTATAGAGAACTCCAAGGAAATTAGCTGCCCCTTCCGGTTCTTTCACACTACCACCTCCTCAGGTGGGTATGCTATCATTATAAAATAGCATGGTTGATTGGTGTTTGTAATATAATCTTTTTCAAAAAAACAGGCAAGCAAGGTGATAGGTAACAATAGTAAATCATGTGTGTGTCAGGTAAAGATCAATCTTCGTGACCCCGTTGACTTTGAGCTATGACTTATGTAAATTTGGATATTGAAAACCTTAATGGAGGAAAATACCTTGAGACTATTTCCAGTAGATTTATGGCTACAGTTTCGTGAAACTCTGGGATTAAAAGAATCCCCTTTAGGGATCTATTACACCAACGACAAACCCGAAGGCATCACCATGAAAGAGGGAATCCAGGTATGCATGATCGGACTTCTTCAGAATGCAAGAAAAAAGGGGCAAATTGTCTATTTTGATAAAAGCCATTTTGGATGCCCTGGAGGTGCCTATTATATGGGATTTTTTGAATCTCCTATACCGAACATTGAATATTTTCTCTCCTGTGGGATACCCGGCGAGATGGAAGGGGAACGTTACATTAAAACGCCGGAGCGGGCAAGGGAATATTTTGCCAAGATGATACCGAGGCGAGCGCCAGCAACTTATTGCGTCTTCAAACCCATTGACCAATTTCAGGCAGGAGTCGAACCGGAGGTTGTTGTTTTCTTCGTCACGCCGGATATCCTCTCCGGTCTTTTCACATTGACCAACTATGCCCTTGAACAAATAGACGCTGTTTATGCTCCATTTGGTTCGGGTTGTGGAACCATTCTCACCTACCCTTTGAAAGAAGCTGTAAGAGAGCAACCCCGGGCGGTCCTTGGTATGCTTGACGTTTCAGCAAGGCCCATGGTCGATAAAGATATTCTCACTCTGGCTATGCCTTACTCTATTTTTTTAAAACTCCTCGAAAATGTCTCCGGCAGTTTTCTTGGAACGGAAAGCTGGAAAAAGGTCCTTAGGAGAATTTAGGGACACTCCCAATTTTCTGAATGAAACCTTAAAACTAGAATAGAATCTTTAGTTCATCCAGGAATTGAGTGGATAACCTCCCCTTAGGTTAAGGGGAGGTGGGGAGGGGTTACTTTTCGTCCCAGTTCAGACAGGACGCTTTACATATCAAGCAATACCTCATTGTCCCAAGACCGCATAACATCAATCCTCATGGCTTTCAGGTTTTTTGAACCAACAGCATCCTATTCCTTAGCCTCACATCTGTTGGGCTGTTCCCCATCCAATTCCACCGCAAGTTTCATAACTCCCCCTCCCCCCTCTTAGACTTAAGAGGGGGGAAAGCACCCATACGAAAGCCGGAAAACCCCATTTTTTAATTGAGCCAAAAGTGATGATTTAGGGTGGAAGTGAAAAATTGGGAAGTGTCCCCTGATTTCTCAATCACTCAGTATCTCCCTTAAAAGGAGGTAGGCAGTTTCAGACATCTCGGGCTTCAATTCATCGACCGCGATCGCCTTTTCTTTACAGACTTCAACACAACTTCTGCAACCGATGCACTCTCCCTCATAAACAGGTATTGATTTGCCTTTCCTCATCTCAAATACGTTTACCGTGCAAACCTCAAGACATTCCTCACAGCCTTTGCATTTTTCATTGTCTACAAACACCCGAAACGCCATCTCCGATGCCCCTCAATAGTTTATCAGATACTATGTTTTCTCTTCCCAATATAAACCCAATCAACTCATGCAGTCAATAGAATACCCCAAAATTTGTATCCAATATTCGTTTTTTGATAGTAGATTAAATTTTACCCATATTTCGGCTACCTGTTACTTTAATAAAGTGGAGCATGGGTATCTTACCGTAACTTAAAGCATATTAATTGACTTATTTTTTCTTGACATTCCCTGAAAGATATTATAAAAATTTGGATGTAAAAATATTTTACCATCTTTGTATACAATCAAAGGGGGTTTTATGAAGGCCGACCAAGACAAATGTATTGCCTGTAAGAGATGCTTCCCATACTGCCCCATGGGAAGAATCCAAACCTTTAAGCGGCATGATAAAATTGCAGGAAGGGTCTATATCGAGATCGATCAGGAGCGGTGTACTGATTGTGGGGTCTGTTTCAGGGCAAATATATGCCCGGTCAAAGCCCTTTTACAACCCGAAATGCCGTGGCCTCGGGAGGTACGCGGTATCTTAAGCAATCCCCTGATCGAATTTAAAGGCTCCCAGGTTCCGGGACGTGGGACTGAAGAGATGAAGACCAATGATGTCTCAGGTCGATTCCAGGCTGGGGAAGTTGGAGTGGGAATCGAGTTGGGCAGACCTGGCATTGGGGCCTATTTTAAGGATGTTGAGAAGGTCGCCATGGCTTTGATGGGTGCAAATATCGGCTATGAGCTGGCGGCTGAAAATCCGGTCACCCATTTCATGTCTGATAAAACAACAGGGAAACTGAGAGACGATGTACTTAATGAAAAGGCGACCTCAGCCATCATTGAAGGCAAGTGTAAGATCGAAAAACTTCCAGAAGCTTTGAAGGTCCTTCAGAGAGTTGCAAAAGAAGTGGACACGGTTTTTACGGTCGAAGTGATTACAAAGGTCCCGCCCGAGGGAGAAATCCCGGTTAAACCCATCCTGGAGAAGTTTGGATATTGGTACTCCATTAACACCAAAAATAATATGGGCCTGGGAGAACCTGCCTATAAATTCTATGGAGATAAATAGCCATAGTTATAAAATCCGAAATTCGAAATTCGAATTTCGAAACAATGATCAAAATTCAAATCTCAAATGATCAAAACATGTTTTTTCCGGTGTAATGTTTAAATTTGGAACATTTGAAATTCGGATTTGTTTCGAATTTCGTGCTTCGATATTCGAATTTCTACCATTTACAAATGAAGGGCTCTGTATAATATTTTCTAACGAATAGGGAGCTAAGGATTAAAGGGAGGAAGAGATGACCCATAGTTTGCACCGAAGAGGAAGTTGGGACGAATTAAAAGACGATTTCGTGGTGCTGGGGTGCCCCGCAACCGGCATTAATAAGGCGGGTTCATCGCCCAAAACCCAGAAGTTTTTAAGCATCTGTTATAAAAATGGCCCGATCAATCTGGGTGACATGAAGACAGGGAACATCTACAATACCACGATGGATGTCATCTTGGGCAATATGACGGATAGTACGATCGTCCAGTGCACCTTTGATAATCGTGAGAAGATCGTTCAATTGCTCAAAGATCTGAAAGAAGATAAACCAGGCATCTCAGTCATCATCTCCGGAGTCAGCGACGTCGTTCAGCAGTGTATGGAGGAAGCCGGACTGGGTCGTATCCATACGATTGAATACTCCCTGGGAACCTGGGGACAGACGGAGAAGTTACCCTATTTCGAGATTCTTAAAACGACAACGATGTGCGGCCATGCCATGATTGGGTCAGATCTGGTCTATAAAATGGTCAGGGATGTGAAACGGGGAAGAAAAACAATCGAAGAAGCATGCCTGGAAATGTCTAAATGCTGCACCTGTGGCAACTACAATATCACCCGTGGCATAAAAGCATTCAAGGAATTGCTACCGCTTTATATGGTGCATAGCTTGTACTAACAGACCCATAAATTCGAAGCACGAAATTCGAAATTCGAAACAATTTCGAATAACCATAATTCTAAACTTATGAATAAAAGAGGTTTTGAAAATTTGATCATTCGGATTTTGGATTTGTTTCGGATTTCGATATTCGGATTTCGGATTTTTTCCAATTCATAGAAGGAGGCAAGAATGCGATATGTCATCATCGGAGGAAGTGGAGCTGGGATCAGTGCGATAGAGGCCATTCGATCCATTGACAAAGAATCACCCATTGACCTGTTCAGTGATGAAACCACTCCCCTCTTTTCAAGAGTCCTTCTGCCTTACTATGTTGCTGAAGAACTCTCAAAACCGCTCTTAAATTTCAGATCCGCCGATTTCTTTGAACAGAACAGAATCACTGCTCACCTTGGGGTGAGAGTTCAACAAATCTCCGCCGACTCCAAAACGATCCACACCCAGAGCGGGGATTCATATCCTTTTAATAAACTTCTCCTTGCCACAGGAGGGAATCCTATTGTTCCCCCCATTCCTGGCATTGAAAAGGATGGTGTCTCCACTTTGAAAACCATGGCGGATGCGGAAAAGATTTACAATCTCAAAGGCAAAAAGGCAGTGGTTATCGGAGCCGGTAGCATTGGCGTCGAATCATGCATCAGTCTCAAGCGAAGAGGGATGGACGTTACTCTGCTTGAGCAATTGGCACATGTCCTGCCGACAGTCTTTGATGAGGAGGCTGCCACGATCATCCGGAAAAGGATCGAAAACCTCGGAATTAAAACGATTACCGGTGAAAAGGCCCTCCGGTTTACCGGAAACGGTCACATCAAAAGTGTCATCACCGATTCCAGGGAAATTGAATGCGATATGGTGGTCATTGCGGTCGGTGTGAGGCCTGCCATTGAGCTTGCCCAGACAGCAGGGATAGAGACCGGCTCCCTTGGGGGCATCAAGGTCAATCCCCGGATGCTCACCAGTGTGTCGGATATCTATGCTGCAGGGGACGTGGCCGAAACTTACGACATCACGCGGGACTCCAATTGGATCAATGCCATCTGGCCCTGCGCTGTGGAACAGGGCCGCATTGCTGGCTTGAATATGGCCGGCCGTGAGACTCCGTACGAGGGGTCCTTTAGACGAAATTCCATCGGAAATTTTATCGGAGTACCGGCCATCTCAATGGGATTAACTCAAGCCGAGACCTGTTCAACGTGTGAAGGAGGAGAGACATTTCAGGAAATTAAAAGAAGGACGAAAGACACCTATAAGAAACTCATTTTAAAGAATGGTCGCCTGGTGGGAGCCATCCTGGTCGGTCAGACACAGAAGGCCGGTCTCTTCTTTGTCTTATTGAAGAAGAGGATCAATGTCTCCGAATACACCTCGACCTTAATGAGCAGGGATCTCAATTTCATGAATATTCTGCCGTTGATCAGGAGAAATGCAGACCAATTCACGGAAACCGAATTTAAAGAGGTCATGGATACGATGTTGTAAAAAATTAAACTCGAAGCACGAAATTCGAATTTCGAAACAATCCCAAATGACAAAATTTCAAATGCCTAAAACAAAAAAGTTTAAGATATTGGGGTTTCGGACATTCGAATTTGTTTCGGATTTCGATATTCGAATTTCGAATTTTTCTAAACCGTTCCAGCAGGAACCGAGAGCAAGTAGGAGGATAACGTTGTGAAAATTTTGATGGTTGATAAAAGTAAGTGCACTGGATGTCATCAGTGTGAGCTCTGGTGCGGGACGGAAATTTCATCTGTCTCCAAAGAGCTCTACCAGGCCATTCATGAAGAGCCTCAACCTGTTCCGCGGGTTTATGTGGAAGGAAAACAGTTCGCCCTTCAGTGCCGGCATTGTGATGAGGCGCCCTGCATTGAGGCATGCCCCAATGGATCGATGCGCAGAGATCCTGAGACAGGACTGGTCTATGTGAATGAGCCAACCTGCATCGCCTGCTGGATGTGCGTGATGACCTGCCCCTTTGGGATCATCAACCCCTCCCCTTCAATGAAGGTGGCAATCAAGTGCGATCGTTGCCGGAACATGGGCTATCCCATCTGTGCGGAGGTCTGTCCCACTCAGGCTTTGAAATTAGAAGATCGGAAGGATTATCGAACAAAAGCATTTTAGTTGGAATAATGGAATGTTGGAATGATGGAATGCTGGGTTTTATCCCTTTAAGAATAGAAAGGAGTTAGCAATGGAGTTCATTCAGAAGAAGACGATAGATAGCGCAGTGGAGTATTTTTTAACGAAAGCTGCCGACAGTGAGATTGCTTTGGTATGGGACCGTTATGAAGGTCAGCTTCCGGAATGTGGTTTCTGTGAAACTGGTTTAAGCTGCCGCGACTGCCTTCAAGGCCCCTGCATCAGCCATCCCTTCCGGGATTCGAATAAATTGGGAGTCTGCGGAAAGGATAGAGATACCCTTGCCATTCAGTCCTTATTGAGATTGGTTTTAAAAGGAACGATGACCTATCTCGACCGGTTAACCGATTTTGCCCAGGAAGTTGAATCAAAACAGGTCACACCGAAAAATAAGGTGAAAACCGATCAGATGCTTAAGGAGGTCCAGGCCCTTATCCAAAATGGCGGGACCGTGGCTAAGAAAGAATTTCCAAAATCATGGCTTCGGTGTTGGGAGGAACTTGGAATCGCTCCAGAGGGAATCGCAAGGGATCTGTTCAAAGCTTCCCAGAAATTGGAGGGAGGGGTAAGCGAGGTTGAGGAAATTCTCCTCTGGACATTCAAAGCATCCCTTTTCGCATCCATGGCCCAATGGCTTTACGGAAGTTTAAAAACATCGGTCTTTGGCGAAACCGTTCCGACCAAAATCGAGATCAACCTGGGCGGACTCAAGCAAAAAGCCCCTAACCTCCTCCTTTATGGTTATTTCTCCCCCATTCTAAAACGAAAAATAGCCGAGGCGGCAAAAAAACAGGGAGTCAATGTAATGGGCGTCTGCACTGAATCATTATTGCCCCCCTTCAGCTTCCCCATTGCGACGGGTTATGGTTCCCAGGAGATCCCTTTGATGACCGGCGCTGTCGATCTCGTTGTGGTTGGAGATCAGTTTGTCAATCCATCTTTATTGAAGGTAGCTAAAGAATTTGAGATACCGATCATTCTGGCATCGACCCTGAAAAAGGAAAAGAATATTGGCCTCTTTGTTCAGAGAATAGTTGAACAGGCCAAAAAATCTTTTAACTTCCGCCGCAGCATCTCCAGGGACATTCCAGAAGCGAAGGAATATGCGACCATGGGTTTCTCCAAGGATAGCATTGATGTGAAAAAGATTGCGACTGCTCTTCAGAAAGGCCTTTTGAAGGGGATCGTGATTTTCGCTGGAAGCAACAATGTCAAATATACTCAAGATCAGGAAATCACCATGATGGCCCAGGAGTTTCTGAAAAACGATATTCTTTGCTTATCAAAGGGCGAGGCAAGCGTTGCCCTCGGAAAATATGGATTTTTAAATCCCGCTTCAAATGAAAAACATTGTGGCAAAGGTTTGTCCGATGTTCTGTCCTCGCTCGGTAAGGAAATTCCCTCTGTCATTGATATTGGAGGAGGAGATGGAACGACAACTGACTTCCTGCTGGAGCTAGCAAAGACAGGAAAAAGGGATTTGTCAGGATATCCGATCGCAGCCTGTTATCCGGAGGCCAATCGCAGTTCAGAGGTGACTGAAGCGATGTGGACAGTGGCCATGGGAATTACAACCTATTTCTGGCCGGCTCTTCCGGTAACCGGAAGCACCAAAGTCCTGGAAGCCCTGACCAAATCCTGTGCGGAAAAATTTGGCTCAAAACTTATCATCACTACTGAAAAGAAGATCGACGCCCGAGCTAAAGCAGACTTCATCCTGCAGGCGATGAAGGGTGAAAGAAAATACAATATCAGTGGGAAGCCCTGGAAGTAAAGTTAATAGGTTTAGAACTCGTTTTACAAAATTCCTCCTGACCTCCCTTTGCCAAAGGGAGGACCTCTCTTTTTCTCTTAACCCCTCTTTAGCAAAGAGGGGTTAGGGGAGATTTTCCAATGTATCTCAATCCATTTTTTTAAATCATTATTAAGGCGAACTAGTACTACAGCGACACATTGATTTTGAATAGTTTCGCCTTGGCGACAGCCTTCTTTCTGTGAGAGATATATGCAACATGGTTATGATGAGTGTGGTATTTGATAATTTCTATGGCTCCTTTCAAAGTCA
>VGRY01000001.1 GCA_016875195.1 Deltaproteobacteria bacterium | reverse complement strand
GATATCTGGATTTGACAGAATATAGGGCTCATGGCTAAACAAATGACCTCACCATTTGCTCTACAATCTATTTTCTCCACTCTGTCCATATCTCGATATCCCTCTGACACAAAGATTGTACACGACCTGGATCGGATAACTAATTTGTAAATTACGTTGTTTGCAATATAATAATATCCAAAACAACATTTTGTTGCAAAAGAGGCATAATACCAGTTTATTTGGGCTTTAAAAGCGGTTAGGGTTTCCAATAATAAATTACAACAAAATAATAAATAATGTTATACTTCCGGGGGATTCAACAATGAAATGCCATCAAATCGTAAACAGAGTGATTGTTCCGATTGCGATAGTGTTTCTTTTCTCCCATTCAAATGCAAACGCCGCATTTACTTCTAAGGCCGGGAAGGAAGAATTGACTTTTGTCGTGCAGGACGGTCTAACCCTCAGGGCCCTTGTGCAGAAACCATCTGGCGATGGACCCTTTCCAGCTGTCATTTTCCTCCATGGCAGCGGCGGGATGAGGGATGATTATGCCGATTGGTGCGAATATCTTTCAAAACACGGTTTTATCGGAATGGCATACGCCCGAAGGGCTTTTCCCTTCGGGGGTGGATCCCCCGATAGAACCATCCGCTACAAGGACTATCTCTTCAAAGATGTAGGGGATCTAAATTTAGTGATCGAACAGCTTAGGAAGTTAAGTTTTATTGGAAACGGTCCAACATTTGTCATTGGCTCCTCAGAAGGTGGTCATATTTCTTATCTCGCTGCTTCCCAGATTAAGGGGCTTAAAGCAGTTATAGGCTTAAATGGGGTTACTGATTATCTGGATTGGTATGAGTGGGCCAAAAGTGAATACCCGAAGTTTCCTATAGCAAGGTTTAGAGATGCTGCTAAAAGTGTTAGGGAGATTTTTGGGTGTGCCCCTGAGTCATGCGAAGATCGTTATCATGCCTTGTCTCCTATACACCAGGTTGATCAGATATCTTGTCCCATCATGATCGTTCACGGCGAAAAGGATCCCCAAGTTCCGGTCCGCCAGGCCCATCGCTTTGCTGATTCCTTGCGATCTTCAAACAAACCTTATGAGATTCATGTTTATCCAAAAGAGGGTCATATTCAATCTTTCTTTTCCATTCCAAATTTTGGGTCTGGGCCAGAGGCTTCATGGCTCGCTGATCAGGTGTGGACCAGAAAAAGCTCCAAGGATTTGTTGGGTAAGATTACTACTTTCTTAAAAGAAAACTTGAAGTAATCTCATTAGGTATTACAAGTCAATATAGGCGACGGGAAATAGCTTGGTGGCCTAAAAGCGCACTGGTTGCTCCATGCCTGATTTCAGTCGACTTACTTCCTTACTTCCCGTAATCATCAAGGTTGGAGGTTAGCTTATCTTGTGGATAAGTAGGTGAAACTTTAAGGCTAACCTATCCGCCGCCGAGTTTTTGGGGAAACCGAGGATGTCTTCCTGCAGTTCACGCTTCCAAAAAGTCTGAAAAGGGCGTATATTACAACCCGTATTTCACGATTGAGAGTGCAGATTTAGTTTTTTGAGTACAAACAATTGACAATAGTTAGCAAATTTGCTAACGTTATAAACGTGAACTATACCATCGAGTACTTTCATCCTCGCCTCAAAGCTGAAATTGAAAGTTGGCCAGATGGCATATTGGCAGATTATGCCCGGCTGATGGAACTGTTAATGGAATTTGGGCCCAATTTACGAATGCCTCACTCACGCGCCATGGGTGGGGGCATTTTCGAGTTAAGACCACATGGTCGCGAAGGTATCGGACGGGCACTTTACTGTTTTGCCATCGGCCGACGCATTGTGATACTTCACGCTTTTGTAAAGAAAACCCGGGAAACTCCTGAGCAGGAGTTGCGTATTGCTCGGAGAAGGATGAAGGAGGTGCAGAATGGCTGATATAAGATATAAACCAGTTTCACATGACCATAAAGCTTTTCTCAAGAAAGCCTTAAGGCGAAAGGGATTCAGAAAAGCCTACGAGGACTTAAAGGAAGAGTATGCGCTTGCCCGTGAAATGATTAGCGCGCGCTCAAAATTCGGCCTCACTCAGGAAGCAGTTGCAGATTTAATGGGGACAACAAAAAGCGCAGTATCACGCCTTGAATCTGCGGGCAAACATGCTCCATCCCTGTCTACACTTAAAAAATATGCACAGGCAGTCGGCTGCCGGTTAGATATTAAGTTGGTGCCGAACTCTCAGCCGATGCGGATTACCAAAAAGCAAGCTGCCATGAAATGAATATTGACGATGAACCTTTTAAATCAAAAAATTGAGAGCCTCCCGGCGAATCCTGGAGTCTACCTGTTTAAGGATAAGAAGGGAACGGTCCTTTACGTCGGGAAGGCGGGGAATATCAAACATCGTGTTAGTTCCTATTTCCAGAGGGCTGAGGATAAAGATGCAAAGACGCTGGCGTTGTTAGAAAAGATAGAAGATATCGAGACGATCGTCACCGATACAGAGAAGGAAGCCCTCATCCTTGAAGACAACCTCATTAAAGAACATCATCCCAGATACAATATCAAATTGAGAGATGATAAACGTTATCCCTGTTTGAAACTCTCTCTCGAAGAGGATTTTCCAACCCTGAAGATTGTCCGAAAGATCGAGAAAGACCGGTCGCTCTATTTCGGGCCTTACCCGTCTGCTACTTCCCTCAAAGAGACATTGAAGTTGATCCGGCGACTTTTTCCCATCCGGACTTGCCGTGATACCAAATTTTCAAACCGGCTGAGGCCCTGCATCAATTATGAGATGAGCCGGTGTTCGGGACCCTGTTGTAGCAAGATTGATTCCACCCAGTACCGGGAGATCATTCGTCAAGTGAAGATGTTTCTGGAGGGAAGAAATAATGCTCTCCTCGAAGACTTGAAGAGAAAAATGGAGAGAGAATCAGAGGAACTCCATTTCGAAGCCGCCGCCAGGATCCGGGACCAGATCAAACATATTGAGCATGTGATCGAAAAACAGAAAATTGTCTCTTCTGATTTCCTCGACCAGGATGTAATCGGGTTCCACCGCTATGGCCATACAATTGCCATTCATCCCCTGTTTGTCAGAGGAGGGAAGCTACTTGGGGGCAGGGGGTTTACTTTTCCTGGAACAACCCTGCCTGACGAAGAGGTTCTCTCATCCTTTATTCGCCAGTACTATCATGAGGGGAAATTCATTCCCGAACAGATTCTGATTCCGAAACCGATACCCGAACAAAATTTTGCCGAGCAGCGGTTGGCTGGCTTGAAAGGTAAGAAGGTCAATCTCCTTGTCCCTCGAAAGGGAGAGAAGAAAAAACTTCTCCAGCTGGCCTGTGAAAATGCTGAAAGACATCAAATCACAAAGACCGAATTGGAAAAAGATCAGAAGAGACTCCTCGAAACCCTCAAGGAGCAACTCCGTTTGGTAAAGATTCCCAGGAAAATTGAGGCTTTTGACATTTCAAATCTTCACGGGGGATATGCAGTGGGGGCGATGGTTGCCTTTGAAAATGGAAAACCGGATAAAGACCGATACCGCCATTTCAAGATCAAAACCATCGAGGGAGCGGATGATTATGGCATGATGTATGAAGTCCTCCTAAGGCGATATAAAAGGGCGTTTGAAGAGGATGACCTTCCGGATATGGTTTTATTAGACGGGGGCAAAGGACAACTGAATGTGGCACAGGAAGTGTTTAAGGAACTGCAGATCAAAGGGATCGATCTCATTAGCCTTGCCAAAGGAAAAACAGGGGGGAGTGGGAAATCCTCTGCAATAGAGAAGACCGAGGAGAAGGTGTTTCGGCCTCAGGTCAAGGAACCTTTACGGTTTATGAAAAACTCCCCTGTTCTTCATCTGCTTGATCGGATCCGGGACGAGGCTCACCGTTTTGCAATCACCTATCATAAGAAGGTGAGAAAGAAAGGGACGATTCGATCGGTCCTGGAAGAGGTTCCTGGAATAGGCAGAGCACGGCAGAAGGAGTTGTTAAACTATTTTGGAAGTGTAGAAAATATTAAAACCGCTTCCCTGAACGAGCTGATCAACGCTCCCAAAATGTCTCCGAAATCAGCCCAATCGGTCTATGATTTTTTCCATTCCGAATCTAAATAATCCTGTTCTTGACAATTGCATCCCTTTTTATATATGTTTAGCCTGCCAGATTACAAAATAGATAGGAGGAGGGGATATGAAAAAAAGAGCAAAGTATTTTTTAATCGCGGTGTTCATGTCGGTAACGTTATTAACATTTATTTCGCCAGCCATGGCACAGAAAGTTGAACTCCAGTTCTGGCATGGACTGGCACAGCCTTTGGGAGGGATTTTGGAAAAAATCGTCGCTGATTTTAACGCTTCACAGAACCTCTATCAAGTTAATGCTACCTTCAAAGGATCTTATCCGGATACGATGGTGGCTGCCATTGCTGCATTCCGGGCCGGCAATGCCCCCCACATTGTCCAGATGTTCGAGGTGGGCACAGCGACCATGATGGCTGCTCGGGAGGCCATCAAACCCCTTCACGAACTTATGAGAGTGGCCAATGTTCCCTTTGATCCAAAAAACTATGTTCCGGCCGTTCGGGGCTATTACAGCCTCTCTGATGGTCGTATGATGTCCACGCCCTTCAACAGTTCAACGGCCGTCATGTTTTACAACAAAGATGCCTTCCGCAAAGCTGGCCTCGATCCGGAGAAACCACCCAGGACCTGGGCTGAAGTACGTTCGTATGCCCAAAAAATTCGGGCTGCCAATGCTGCCAATATAGGATTTACCGCTGCCTGGCCAACCTGGACCCAATTTGAGCAATTCAGTGCGATTCATGATACCCCTCTTGCGACAAAAGCGAATGGCATGGATGGGATGGATGCCGTCTTGATGATCAACAGCCCCCTGCATGTCCGCCATGTTCAGACCCTGATCGATATGCAGAAGGAGGGGTCTTTCAAGTACGGAGGACGGGATTCCGCCGGAGATGCGCTCTTCCCTTCAGGGGAGGCTGCGATTATTCATGCCTCTTCAGGACTGCGCGCCCGTATTTTACGAGAGGCGAAATTCGAATGGGGGGTTACCATGCTACCCTATTATGAAGACGTAAAGGGGGCACCCAAAAACTCAATCATTGGGGGAGCAAGTTTCTGGACGATGACAGCTCCCAAAAGAACCCCCGAAGAGTACAAGGGGGTAGCTGAGTTCTACCGGTTCATCGGTCAACCGGACGTAGTGGCCAAATGGCATACGGAAACAGGCTTTCTGCCCATTACCTTCGCCGGTTACGAAAGGGTGGTGGCTTCAGGTTATTATAAGCAGAACCCCGGTGCAGATCTTCCCTTCCGCCAGCTTACCCGCTCAGAACCCACGGCGAATTCTCGCGGCTTGAGATTGGGCAATATGCCGGAAATACGCAACATCATTCAGGAAGAATTAGAAAAGGCATTACAGGGACAACAGCCCGCATCTGAATCCATGGAGAATGCGGTTCGGCGAGGCAATGTCGTACTACGAAACTTTGAACGGATGAGCCGTCCCTGAGAAATCATTTCAACGCTGTAAATGAGGTTGTGGGCCCTGTCTTTGACGGGGCCCACATTTTGTAGGGGTAAGGATGCAACGTCGCGTTATTTTTAATAACAAGATCCTGCCATATGGTCTGCTTGCGCCACAGCTTTGTATCACCCTAATTTTTTTCTTCTGGCCGGCCTTTCAGGCTGTGTATCAATCGGTATTTATTCAGGACCCTTTCGGACTGAGAACCCAGTTTGTCTGGTTTGAAAATTTTAAGGTCATCTTATCTGACCCGTACTATCTGGGTTCCGTTCGGGTCACTTTCATCTTTGCCTTTGCTGTGACCTCCATCGCCATGTCCACTGCCCTGTGGCTTGCGTTTATGGCAGATAAACATGTACGGGGCGCAGGGGTTTACAAGACCCTTCTCATCTGGCCTTATGCCGTGGCACCGGCTGTAGCCGCCGTGCTCTGGCTTTTCATCTTTCATCCCTCCATCGGCCTTCTGGGACGCGCCTTGCGGGAGATGGGAATCCTCTGGGACTACAAACTCAATGGCGCTCAAGCGTTACTTCTGGTCATTCTGGCCGCTTCCTGGAAACAAATCAGTTACAATTTTCTCTTTTTCCTGGCAGGGCTTCAATCCATTCCGAAATCGGTGATAGAGGCGGCGTCCATTGATGGGGCCAACTCACGGAAACGTTTCTGGACGATTGTCTTTCCACTTCTTTCACCGACCACTTTTTTTCTGCTCATGGTGAACATGGTCTATTCCTTCTTTGATACCTTCGGGATCATTCACGCCTTAACCGGAGGCGGTCCTGGCAAGGCGACGGAAACACTCATCTACAAGGTCTATTCAGATGGCATCATCCATCTTGACTTAGGAGGTTCATCTGCCCAGTCGGTTATTCTGATGATGATCGTGATTGGACTGACAGCGATTCAGTTCCGTTACGTGGAGAAGAAAGTTCACTACTGATGAAAAGATCTGTACTTCCTGCCAACTGGCAGTCTCATTTCTTTCTGATCATTGGCGTGGCCGTTCTGGCCTTTCCAGTCTACGTGGCTCTGATCGGTTCCACCTGGGATTCAGCCACCATTGCCCGAGGGGACATGCCCCTTAAACCAGGGCCGAATGCGCTTGAGAACTATCTTCAGGCCTGGGGAAAGGGCTCCGGCCAAAGGGTCTGGGGGGTGCCGGTGGCGGTCATGATGTTGAACAGTCTGATCATGGCCGTGGCCATTACCATCGGCAAGATTGCCATTTCCATCATCTCCTCTTATGCTGTCGTCTTTTTCCGCTTTCCCGGCCGTATGTTCTTTTTCTGGATGATCTTCGTCACCCTCATGTTGCCGGTGGAAGTGAGGATCATTCCCACTTACAAGGTGGTGTCTGACCTCGGCATGATTAATTCGTATTTAGGCTTAACCATACCCTTAATTGCTTCAGCCACCGCAACGCTCTTGTTCCGGCAGTTCTTCCTCACCATACCGGACGAGCTGGTGGAAGCGGCGCGTATTGACGGAGCAGGTCCACTGCGTTTCTTCTGGGACACAGTGCTGCCGCTGTCCCGAACAAACATCGCCGCACTTTTTGTGATTATGTTCATTTATGGTTGGAACCAGTACCTGTGGCCGCTTCTGATTACAACAAGCAAAGAGATGGGGACGATTGTGATTGGCATCGTTAAAATGATCGGGACCGGAGATGCCCAGACCGACTGGCAAATCATTATGGCGGCCACGGTGTTAGCCATGTTGCCACCCATACTGGTCGTGATCTTTATGCAGCGCTGGTTTGTCAAGGGGTTGATGGAGACGGAGAAGTAAACCCCGTGTTCGCTATTAAAGTAATTGACTCATCCCTCCGATAGAAGCTGAGCTTCGCATGGAGGGCTTTCTAAAGGGGTAACCCCCGAGAATGTCTCTGTTTAGATAAAAATCTCTAATGGGTTCAATGGAGCGAGATTCATGAGTAAAATTGCGGTCAATCTTGTAGATATTAAAAAAGATTTCGGCAAGGTTCGGGTGATTGAGGGAGTGACCTGTGAGATCGAAGACGGCGAATTTATTGTGATCTTGGGTCCCTCGGGATGCGGGAAGTCCACGCTGCTTAGAATCATTGCCGGACTTGAGATAGCTACTGAGGGAGAGGTCTATATCGGCGGAAAGCTCGTGAACCATGTGGAACCCAAGGACAGAAATATTGCCATGGTCTTTCAGAATTATGCTCTTTATCCCCACATGACCGTCTGGAATAATATGGCTTACGGTCTTAAGGTGCGGGGAATGGCAAGACCCGAAATTGAAACCCGTGTGAAAAAAGCAACCGATATCCTTGGGCTTGATGGACTGATGAACCGCAAGCCCCAGCAGCTCTCCGGAGGACAGAGGCAGCGGGTTGCCATGGGTCGGGCGATTGTCCGTGAGCCCTCGGTTTTTCTCTTCGACGAGCCGCTTTCCAACCTCGACGCAAAGCTCCGGGTGCAGATGCGGTTGGAGATAAAAAAACTGCATCAGTCGGTCAAAACAACGAGCGTCTATGTCACCCATGATCAGGTAGAGGCCATGACTCTCGCTGACCGGCTCGTTGTGATGAATGCGGGTCGGTTTGACCAGGTCGCGACCCCTCTTGAGGTTTACAACCGTCCAGCCACGCTCTTTGTGGCGGGCTTTATCGGGTCTCCGGCGATGAATATGATCAAACTGGGGCTCTCTTCCTCAGGCGATGCGCTAAACATGCCGGGCGGGAGACAGATTCCTCTGTCCAAACCTGTCAGGCAGGCACACGGGAAAGAAGTCATGATGGGGATAAGGCCGGAGCATATGATTGTTGCAGAGGATCAATCTGCCGCCTTGTCTCTAATGGTTGAGGTGGTAGAAATGTTGGGAGCCGATACAATCGTGCATGGCAATTTAGGTTATGGCGATATGCTGACGTTAAGGCTTCCCGGTGGTTTTAAGATAAATCCTGGAGACAAGCTTGGTGTGCAGGCGGTGGCAGATCATATCCACATTTTCGACCCTGAAACCGGCAAGAGGCTTAATTAGAGTCCATTCTTAAACTCCTCATCTCATCATGTTAATTAACTAAAATGAGGCTGATTCGGATTCCTCCGACATGGAAGCAAATCCTCTTTACCTTTTTAATGTTGTGGACGAGTGGAGTGACGGGTTGTTCCATGAATAGAACAGAGCCCATAAAACCCATGCTGCTGTCTGGGAAGTTTCCAGTGATGGTTGTCGCCCACCGGGGGTTTTCAGGAGTTGCCCCGGAAAATACGATGGCCGCTTTTAAAAAAGCGATCGAAGTGGGCAGCGATATGATCGAACTCGACGTCCGTCTCTCGAAGGATGGAGAGGTTGTGGTGATTCACGACGAGTCCGTGGAAAGAACTGCCAATGGAAAAGGAAGGGTGATCGATCTGCCCCTTGAAGAATTGAAGAAGTTAGATGCGGGTTCAAAGTTTCGACCCTCTTTCTCAGGGGAACAGATTCCAACCCTCAAGGAAGTGCTACAATTGGCCTATGGCCAGATTAAGGTCAATATTGAGTTGAAGATAGGGGATTACGGCAAATGGACTATTTTCGATCTGGCCGAACGCGCTCTTCGAGAAGTGGAAATGGCCGGGATGGTTAATCAGGTGATGTTTTCGTCCTTTGATCCAATGGCCATCGAAAGGATCACAAAAAAGAACCAGGCTGTGCCAGTGGCTTATCTTTATAACAGACCCTGGAGTTTGCCTCGGCAGGTGACAGAAGGGCGGCCTTTTCCTATCCTGAACTGCCGAAAATCGGTTTTGACTGCGGAGAATATTTCCAAAGCCCATCAAGAGGGAATACGAATAGGGGTCTATACTCTTAACACAGAAGAGGAGATGGAAAAATTCATCGACCTGAAGGTGGATGCCATTATCACAGATTATCCAGACCGGCTCATCAACATTCTTAAAAAAAGATACCGTAATTGAAAAATCCAAAATCTGAATTCACACCTCCCCTTAAGATAAGGGGAGGTTGGGTGGGGTTATTATAAAGGTGTTAAAAGTGAATGTTACCCACTCAGTCCTGATGGACCAAATTTTTAAGCACATTTTAGATATGATCATTTGGTATTGTTTCGAATTGATCCCTTCGGAATGCTTCCCCCGGATATCATCTTTTCGATTTATTTTCTGAGGGGGTAAATTGGGTTCTTTCATCGTCACTATTGATCAGGGAAGCTCATCGACCAAGGTTCTCGCCTTTGATCACCGGGCAGGATTAGCGTATCGATCTTCCCGCCCCCTGAAAATTGAGCGTCCCCAACTAACCCATGTGGAACAGGATCCTCTTCATGTTCTAGAGGAAACCAGAAAAGCCTTGGATGAGGTCCTCTCTGCTGTTTACGCCGAGGGTCATGATGTTTCAGGCATTGGTCTGGCCTGCCAGCGGTCTTCGTTTCTTCTCTGGAATCGGAGTAATGGACAGCCCTTCACTCCGATCATCTCCTGGCAAGACTTGAGGGCAAAGCATCTCTGTGAACCTTTGAGTTTTCATCGGAATGAAATCTATCAAAAGACAGGGCTTCCCCTGACCGGCCATTACGGAGGGCCGAAGTTCTTATGGCTGTTGCAAAACAACCCTGAGACCGTGAAATGGATCAGAAGAAAAGAAACGGTTTATTCCCCATGGAACAGTTTCTTGCTCTGGCATCTGACTGGCGAGAAGGTGTGTGCGACTGACGAATCCGTTGCAGGCAGAACCCTTCTTTTCAATATCCATGAGAAAAGCTGGGACCAGGAATTGCTCGACCTTTTTCAAATTCCTCAGGCTATCCTGCCAAGAGTTCTACCCACTTGCTACCCCTACGGCCACTATCAATTCAAATCAATGTCCATACCTATCCTCTGCTCCATTGGTGATCACCAAGGAGCCCTGTTGGGGCTGGGAGGGTTTGAAAAGGGGCAATGTGGCATCAACTATGGGACATCTGGAGGAGTCCTTATTAATATTGGTTCAACGCCTTCCATCGTAGATGGCCTTCTAACCAATATCGGATATTCCAATTCGGATGAAACCGTTTATGTGGCAGAAGGAACCGTTAATGCAGTTGGTTCACTGTTCGAGTGGTTTGAGAGGGAGAGGGGAATACCCAATGCTTCAAGGAGCTGGGAAGACCAGATGGCTCCCTCTTCGAAGGGATGGTTCATGATCCCTGGGATGTATGGGATTGCGGCGCCTTACTGGAAAGAGACCGTTTCAACAGAATTTGTTGGACAGGGAAATCATCCCTCCCTTGATATCCAGGTAAGAACAGGGATGGAGTCGATTGCCTTCTTAATTGCAGATATACTGGACAGGCTCGGGACCCTGCCTGACTTCGGGATTAACCAGATCATGGCAGCAGGAGGTGCTGCCCGTCCACCCCTCCTTCAGTTTCAAGCTGATCTTCTCGGGATGCCTGTCCACCATTCATCGATTTCCGATGCAACCGCTCTGGGATGTGCGTTTTTAACCGGACTCTATCAGGGTTTCTGGAAGGATAAAGAGGAGGTTCGTTCATTCATTCGAAGAGATGAAACCTTCTATCCGCGAATTTCTTCTGCTGAACGAGAGACCCTTATAAACCGTTGGCATGACATCCTGAAAACGCATGGGGTTATTGATTGATTTTTACCAGGGATAACTCCACCCACTACTTAACCAAGAATAACATCAGCAGTCCGATGGCCCAGCAGTAATAGGAAAAGTTCGATAGATTCCCTGTCTTGATGATTCTCATCAAAAGGGTAAGGGAGAGCAACCCCACCCCAAAAGCAACTGCCATGCCGATCAAGGGCAATGATATCTCTGATACGGACTGAATCTTCCTTATTTCAAGAAGTGTGGCGCCCACAATGGCTGGGATCGAAAGGAGAAACGAAAACCTTCCAGCAAGCTCACGGTTCAGGCCACAGAAAAGTCCCATGGAGATGGTCGCGCCGGATCGGGAGATTCCGGGTATGATGGCAATCCCCTGAGCGACTCCAATGAGGATAGCATCGATCCAACTCATCTTTTCTAAGCGTCTGTCCTCTCTTTTGACCCACCGAGTCAACCAGAGGAATGAACCTGTCACCAGGAGCATTCCCCCTACAATACTTGGCCTGGAAAAGAGAGATTCAAACCAATCCTTCCCTAAAAATCCCATGAGACCCGTAGGGATAGAAGCGACGATGATTAAGAAAAATAGTTTTATCCCTTCCTCATTTTTCCTTTTTCCTGTGACCAAAGATTCTATTCCACGAATGATACCACTGATATCTCTCCTGAAATAGATGGCCACTGCGAGGAGGGTTCCGAAGTGGAGCATAATATCGAAGAAGAGTTGAGGCTCTTTCATCCCGAAGAGGGATTGAAAGAAAACAAGATGTCCGGAACTGCTGATAGGAAGAAACTCCGTCAGTCCCTGAACCATTCCAAGAAAGATGGCTTGAAAGGGATTAATAAATGTCTCCATAAGAATTTCCCCTCCCTTGGTGGCTGAGTCATAATCCGCTTTTCGTCATTGCGAGCGACCGGAGGGAGCGTGGCAATCTCAGGATTATCAAAACGTTATGAGATTGCTTCGGTCGTTTCACTCCCTCGCAATGACATTGTGACACAGTCTCTTGGTGGGAGGGGATTAAGGGGAGGGGGAAGTCAAGGCTTATTCACCCCCACCCTCACCTCGGTTTCGAGTCGTACCGACCTCCCCCATCCCCCGGTCCCGCCCTATTAATAGACCGGGGCGGGGAAGGGGGAGGGGAATAGGTTATTGGTGTTGGAGAATAGAGACCACGTTTTGAACCTTATCCTCCACCAATTTCTTAATCTCCTGGAGTCTATTTTCTGTCAGCGCTTCAAACCGCAATACCAACACGGGTTGGGTGTTGGAAGCCCTGACCAGCCCCCAGCCATCCGTGAACTGGACTCTCACCCCATCCACATCAATAATGGGATATTCTTTTCTCAACTCTTCTTTGACCTGCTCAACCACTTTAAATTTGATCTCATCCGGACATGTGACCCGGATCTCCGGAGTGATGTGGGTCTTGGGAACATCCGAGAGAAGATCAGACAATTTCTTATCTGTTTTGGAGAGCAGTTCAAGCACACGACACGATGCATAGATGGCATCGTCAAAACCGAAATAACGGTCGGCGAAAAAGATGTGACCGCTCATCTCTCCTCCCAAAGCTGCCTTCTCCCCTTTCATCTTTTCCTTGATCAATGAGTGGCCTGTCCTCCACATGATGGCACGTCCACCGTGCTTTTCAATGTCACTGAATAAATTTTGAGAACATTTTACTTCAGCCACAAAGGTCGCACCTTTCTGTTGTTTCAATATCTCGCGGGAGAAGAGGATCATCAATTGATCGCCCCAGATGATCTTTCCCTGATCATCCACCACTCCAATCCGATCCGCATCTCCGTCGTAACCGATCCCCACGTCCGCCTTTGTTTTGAGCACCCGGTCGATAAGAGTCTTCAGATTTTCAGGAACCGTTGGGTCAGGGAAATGGTTGGGAAATCTGCCATCGACCTCGCAATAGAGTTCCTCAACTTCACAACCTAAATCCTTGAGCAATGGTCCCGCCACGACTCCGCCGGTTCCATTTCCTGCGTCGATGACCACTTTTAACTTTTTTTCAATATGAATATTTTTCTTAATGTAGTCATGATAAGGTCGGATAATTTCGGCTGAAGAAAGTTTTCCCTGTCCAGTGGAAAAGTTACCCTTCTCGACCAGCTGACCCAGTTTTTGAATCTCTTCGCCAAAGATGGTGGTCTTACCCACCGAGACCTTAAAGCCATTGAACTCCGGAGGATTATGGCTTCCCGTTACCATCACCCCTCCATCTCTGTCCAGATGAAAGACAGAGAAGTAGTAAACCGGTGTGGGACAGACGCCGATATTGACCACATCGCATCCGGTTGAGATGAGACCATCGATCAGCGCTTCACTGAACGCTCTTGAACTGAGCCTTCCGTCCCTTCCAACAGCGAGTGACCTTTTACCCAGTCGAACCATATGCGTTCCGAATCCTTTGCCCAATCGTTGGACGATCTCAGGGGTCAGATCTTTATCCACCACTCCCCGAATATCATATTCTCTGTAGATCTGCGGGTTGATTTTCATCGATTCCTCCCAAAATTGAACGAAAGTGACGAATGACAACGAATGATTCGAACATTTTCTAGTTCGTTAAATTCGTTCCCATTCGTTCCATTCGATATTGTTCAATAAAATTACCCTAAAACTCAATAAGAATCAAACCATTTTCGTCTTTTGACTTTTTGAAATGGATGGGCTAAATTACAAAAATTGAGGGGCAATCTATGGGGATCACAGCCATTCGTGGGTTTAATGACATCCTTCCTTCCGAAGTCGGGAAGTGGCAGTTTGTTGAGAAAACGGCCCGGGAGGTGTTTGAAGGGTTCGGTTTCGCTGAGATCCGTATTCCCATCCTCGAACGGACAGAACTATTCGCCCGTGGCATTGGAGAAGCGACTGATATCGTTGAGAAGGAGATGTATACCTTCACCGACAAAGGTGGCGGTTCCCTGACCCTTCGTCCTGAAGCCACGGCCTCCATGGCACGGGCCTATCTGGAGCATCAACTCTACACCTTCGACCCTGTGGCAAAACTTTATTGCATCGGCCCTATGTTTCGCTATGAGAGACCACAGAAGGGCCGGTACCGCCAGTTTTATCAGATCGATGCCGAGGTTTTTGGCGTGGGGAATCCCGTGGTCGACGCCGAAGTCATCGTCATGCTCATTCATTTTCTGCGGAGGGTTGGGCTGGAAAAACTTGAGCTTCAGATCAATTCTCTTGGATGCCGTGATTGCCGGCCCCGGTACCGAGACGGATTAAAAGCGTATTTAACGAAAAAGTCTTTCCAGTTGTGCGAAGACTGCCAGAGGAGGATTCAGACCAACCCCCTCAGGATTTTCGACTGCAAAGTCCAGACCTGCCAGGAAGCCATTGGAGATGCCCCAAAGGTAACGGACTTCATCTGTGAGGAGTGTGAAAGCCATTTCGGAAAAGTGAAGGATTATCTCTCAATGGCAAGCCTTGACTATATTCTAAACCCGAGAATGGTCAGAGGATTAGATTATTACACGCGGACTGCTTTCGAAGTCGTCTCCTACGATCTCGGTTCCCAGAACGCCGTCACCGGTGGAGGGCGATACGACAACCTCTTTCAGGAGATCGGAGGACTTGATATTCCTGGAATCGGTTTTGCCATCGGAATGGAGAGACTGATTTCTCTCTTGCCCAAAGATAGAGAGTTTATTCGGTACCCCCATCTCTTTATCGCCGCTCCTAGCAAAGGAACTCATGAAGAAGCCTACCGGTTAGCAAATCAACTCCACTTAGAAGGAATCCATGCTGAATTCGACTACGAAGGGAAAAGCCTGAAAAGCCAGATGAGGCGGGCAGATAAATTGAAAGCGCGGTATGTGTTGATCCTGGGAGAGGAAGAAATGAAAAAGGGCAGGGCGGTCCTGAGAAATATGGCAGACAAATCCCAGGAAGAGCTCCCGGTTGACAATATATTGGAAATACTTAAAAATAAAATCAGAAAAGATTGATCAAATTGTTTCTAGGTGATATATTTTCTGTGTTAACTCCGAACTCCCTATTCCGAACTCCGAACTAACACTGGGGGATCGTTCAATGGTAGGACAACGGACTCTGACTCCGTGAATTGAGGTTCGAATCCTCATCCCCCAGCCAAATAAATTCAATTGGTTACAGACTTCATGCTAATACTATCTTTCTTTTTCTGGTGATTTTGTCCCGCTCCTGTCCCGCTTTTTTATTTCCTACCAATAAAAAACCCGGCCATCATAGCCGGGGAATCTTTGTGATTATCAAAAGTGATTCAGTGTCGATCCATTTTCTAATCCAGCCAGCCCGCCCCTATCACTCAGGCAGAACCGCGCGGATCGTCACCCTATCCAGCGCGTCCCTTGACCCAATACCTGCCTCGATTCTTTTGCGTTTGAGACTTATCGCTTCGACAATACAATCACTTTTCAATTCAAAATTATTCACCGCTTTAAGTATATCTTGTTCCAATGCCTTCTTTGCTTCCGTGATTTCTTTTAGATCCATTATTTTTCTCCTTTTGTATGGTCGGTGATGATGTTTCTCCTTTAGTTTTTCTTCTTCTTAACATCTTCCAAGTCAAATCCAATTTTCAGCGCATTTATTATGCTGTCCAATCGTTTGATGATGTCGTTGATTCTAAATATCCATCTCGAAATTCCGACCATGATTGCTATTGCAAGAATCAGGATGAAGAAGAAAAATGCAAAACTTGCTTCGACTCCGACTTGTGGCATTTATCTCATCTCCTTTCTAAGCCATAGACCGAATGAGTTTCAAATTCAATCACACACAACTCTATAACTTTCAGAATATCGATTTTCACAAAGATTGCAAGAAAAATCTGACAGCCCGCCACTCCGCAAAGCAACCGTTTTCATTATTCAGGATCGTCCAGGATCGCCGATCCCGGTCCGGCCCTTATCCTTCCATTGGCCTTTCATGCGTCCCGGCGGGCGGATGCCTATCAAGTCTTCAAGCCATTTGACAGCGGACGGAAAGTCAAGTTCGGCGGCGACCTCGACCAGCTTCAGAAGGTCCCCCTTCAACCCGCATTTATGACAGGTGAAACCTTTGTCCCGGACGGACAGGTCCGGCGTCTTTCCCCCTTGCGGTTGACAGATCGGACAGAAGAAGCGCTTCCCTCGACCCCGAAGGCCCAGGGCGGCGGCGACCCGAAGAGGATCAGCGGCGGCTTTTAGTGCGTCAATATGGGCGTGGTCCGTCAATTCACTTCCTCATGATCTTTTTAAATTTCTCATTCAGTTTTCCCAGGGACCATTCCATTTCATTATCAGACGGTAACAAGCTTCGCGGATCCGCATTAATGCCGGGAAGCGGCTTTTCAGTAGTGACTTCGGTATAGACTTCGGTGTCAGGGATCCCGACCTTTAGTTTTTCGATCCGGTCAAAGTCCAATTCCGGGATCAACTTCGCCTTTTCCAATTCCTCGATCGCGGCGCGACAGTAACCCAGCGCCGACCTTATCGCAGGAAGGCTTGAAAAGGTGGTCAGTTTCTTAGTTAAGGTGTAGGCGTCCGTTCCGCCTTCGTGCGTTTGCTTATTAGGCGACTTGCGCAATAAGGCTTCATGTCGGTCCCTAAAAAATTGGATCGCTTCGTCAATAGCCGGATCGTAATTCCCTAACAGGGCGCCTTCGGCTTCGGACTTTTCGCGGTCCAGGCGTCCGCGTTCTTCCGCCAGCTTTTTTTTCGCCAGGTTCGCTTTTTCCAGGACGACCGTCCTTCCTTCATCATACTCCCTAAGATCGGCTTCGGCCTTCGCCAGATCCGCTTCGTATTGGGGGATAAACCTTTCGGCTTCTTCCCGCGCTTGCCGCAGTTTTGCGGCGGTCAGCAGCCTTTCTTCCAGGATCTTCGCGGCTTCTTCTTCTTTGATCTTTTGCGTCAGCGGATGCGCTTCGATACTTTTCAGGATCTTTTCAACTTCCGCTTTTTCCATGCCATTTTTCATCGTTTTTGCCCCCTTTTTTTGCCCTTTTCGGGCGGGTTAACGCCGAATTCTTTCAGGTCGTCTAATGGGACACATGTGTCCCATTTGCCTTCTTCCTTTGGAAATTCCTTCAGGTCGTCAATGGGAAACTCTTGAAGACCTTCCGTTGAAAATTCCCGGATGGTATCATAAAAAGCCCTTTCCTTCAGTCCCATAGCGGCCCGCAACGATTTCCAGCCTTCCCTTTTTTTGACAACCCGTTGGACCATTTCCGCCCGTCTTCGGCATTTCGGCGAACAATAGCGGCGGTTCGGACGACCTTCAAAATTGGATCGGCAGCTTTCGCAGATCATAATTTTGACCCTCGTTTGAAACCTCCACCTCCAGATATTTCATTTTGCGGTCACATGCGCGTGATGACCAGCTCGGTCATTTTGGGATCAGGCTGGAAGGCTGACATAGCCCTCCCCCCCTTTCGGCCCGGTTCTTTCTTCTTTCTTCGGGCGGGCGCGAACGGAAAGGAAGCCCCCCGCCATTCTCTTACTAAAAATATCTGTGTAACTTGTTTTTCGTCATGCCCTTCATCAATTTAAAATCCTCGCGGCCTCTTGATCTGACAACCGCCCGTCAACCGTCATAATCGCCAATCGTTCAAGAATCGTTTCGTCATACTTTTGAAGCCATTCTTTAGGAAAGGGTTTTGTTATAGCCTCTACCGATCCTTGGCTTTGTTCGGTGAAGGTTCCTGGCGTTAGCCCTGCTTCTACCCATGTCCGAATGTTTAAACCCTTCTGCGCGGCCTCTGAAGGATCTTTCCCATAAGGTGTCGGCCACCTCTTCGCGTTCGGGTATGTTTCAAGCCAGAATTTCCAAGATGCTTTCGCCCCGGCCTCGTCGCTATCCAATGAAACGAGAATGACAGGCGTCGCCGTCAATGTCTCGTGGGTGATCCTGTCCGGTTTAGCTTGTGCTGATCCCATGGTGACAACCCCGGCCAAGTCGCCCGCCTCTTGATTCAAGAGAAGCCCGTCAAGTTCTGATTCCACTATCACAGCCGCCGCCTTATCCCGGCCCCATGCCATAGGTGCCATGCTTGAACCGCTCACGGCAATATATCGTGGCCCGTCGCCCGGATCGCCGCGCCTGATTCTCAGTCTATGGACAGCGCCGCCAATGACGTGAGGAATTACAAGCCCCGCCGGTATCCATTGACGGCGCTCGGTTCCATCGTTTTTAAGTGACGGCTCAAGGCCCCAGGTATCCCTTGGTTCATATAAATCCGCCGGATTGAAGCCAAGGCCCGCCACCTTGATTGTCCCGTCAGAAAGGCCCTTTTCCGCGTGTAGCCATGCCCGCGTTGTGTCGCCCCGTCGTGACCATAGACGGGAAACCGCCCCGTCAAGAAAGGTTCGCGCCCGTTCTTGCCATACGCCTGCCGGTGTTTTTGCCTCTCGTGGTTCCCATGCCGTCGATGCCGGTCGTGGCCCGTTTGATCGTGGCCCCGGATCGCGCCCCAGGTATCGGCAAGCCTCCGCAAAAGACAATCCCCGCCGCTCGCGTAGCCAATCAATCGAATCCCCGCGTTGATCGCAACCGAAACAAAAGAATTTCCCCGCGCCTCCGTCCACAAGCAATGACGTTGATGTTTTACCGTGGTGAAAGGGACAGCGCCCCCGGTAAGTTTTTCCTTGTCGGGTAAGTTTCACGCCGTCCGCCTCGATCAATTCAAGAAGGGTCATGACGTTTCCATTTTTCCGGTCAACCGGGTTTTTTCTTGCAGCTATTTGCAGGGATAAAGTTTCATTCAACGTCCCTTAATTTCAAGTTTGCAGGTATTGCAGGTATTTTCCAAAACTTTCCTTATGGCAAAGCATGAAATCTAAAAAGTAAAAGTTAGTGAAAAATGGCTGCAATGGCTGCATGGCTGTAATTATTCCCCGTCAAGAAGTCCAATGCCGACGTAAAAAACATGGCGCTTTTGATAACTGTTAAAGCGCGTCTGCATTTCCTTGCCGAAGCGAATTCCCGTCATGGGTTTCAATCCCATTTCGGAAGCCCAGGATTGATAAATCTTATAAAGCGCCCCCGCCTGTGTCTCATAAGTCGGTCCGGTCAAGCAGCGGTCAGAAATGAAGCGTTCAATAAGGTCCTCTTCCTTGCGGTATTCCCGCGTCGCTCCCAGGACTGTTTCAGGCGGTTTCAGCCCTTCCCGTTGCCAAATAAGGCAACCCTTGACCATCCAGGACAAAACCCCGGATGCTTCCATTTTTAATTTTTGCAAAAGGTCATGATCCGCCTTTTTTTCATTCGGTCCCCGTGGGTCGTCCACAAAACGAATGTTGAACGGAATAAGGTGAATCCTCTCCCATAGCGCCGCGTCGGATGCAGGCGCTTGCGGTCGGTCATTCGTCAAAAGTATAAGTAAGTGAGAAGGGGAAAACTCTACCGGGTCCCGGCCATAGACGGCGCGGGCGTTCAAGGTGTCTCCGCCGCAAAGTTCCTTGATTCGAGAAGCGTTCAACCGGCGGCCTTCGGATGTTTCGCTCGCCCAAACGATCCGCTTTCCCCGCAATGCCAGGGTGTCCGCGTCCGCCGATCCACGTGAAGGCGCGTTTCTTGATTCAAGCAGAATTTCGGATCGTGCTTTATAAGCCAGGTCGCCCAATACAAATTTTAGGGTTTCGAGAAATGTACCTTTTCCGTTTCTTCCTTGCGGTCCGTAAAAGATGGGGTAAACGTGCCAGTTCGTAAGGCCAGTTATGCCATAACCGAAAAGCCTTTGAAGATAGGCGGGCAGGTCGTGATTGTCGCTGCAAATGTCAGTAAGAAAGCGTTCCCATGTCGGCGCGGGTTCGTCAATTTCTTTCCATTCAACTGGCGCGATTGTTTTAATGAAATCATCTGGTCGGCCCGGTCGGTGTTCCGCGGTCCTAAGATCAACCACTCCATTGAGACATCCCAAAAGCCAGGGATCCCGGTCCCATTCATCGCCCCGGATTGCCAGGCTATCGGCTCCGGTTCGTGCCAAGGTCAAAACGTTTTCTTTCCGCGCAACCGATTGTAAGGCCCGGATTCTCTTAAAAAGGGCGTCCTCTGTCTCTCTCCGTCGCTTTGCGTCCTCAGTCCGTCCGGCCTTTTCCGCCGCCGCCCGTTGCCAGGCTTGCCGGTTCGCCTCTTGCGCGTAAATATCAATCACTCCGTCAATGGCCCGCGTCGCTTCGGCCAGGGTGTCACGTTCCCAAAAGTGACCGGCCAAAGTATACCAGCGGCCCGCCGCCGCGTCATAACGGAAATGGTCCCGGTTCAATTCGACGTAAAGCCAGGCGTCGCCGTCCTCATTTCGCCCCAGGGCGTCAAGAATTTCCTTGCTTGAAAAGGCCGTTTGTTTTGTCGGTGTTTTCGGTTCCGGCTCCGGTGCATAGGTCCGGCGTTCGGCTTCAATGCGTTCGTCAACAGCGGCCCGGATGGTTTCAGGGTCGTTCAACATGACGGCCCCCTATTTCGTCCGGTGACGCTCAGGAATGACGGCGCTTCGGCTTTCCAGCCACTTGACAAACTCGCTCACGGGATAGGCAATCTTTCTGCCTATGCGGACCCGGCCCGCCGGACCTTTTCCGGTGCTGTCTAAATTTGCAAGGTATTTTTCTTTAATGATCCCGCCCGTGAATTTTTCGCTTTCCGTTCGGGCAACCCAGGCGCTCGGCCATTTGTCGGCCATGTTCTGAAATATTTTTTCCATGTTTTTCTCCTTAGTTTGATGTTTCATTTGTGTACAAGATAGCACATAAGTGATTGATATACAACGGGATTTTAGTTTTTTAAATAGGGGTATTTAATGACACCAATCAAAGGAAAGGGAAATAAAAAAGCCCGCTTAAATGGATAAGCAGGCTTTGCGCGTCAAGGTGGAATAGGCTTATTTATTTTTTGGGTGTTTGATTTGCCATCGCCCGAAATAAGCATGGCCTAAAACTTCAATTTTGGCAGGAAAGGCGCTCTCAATATAGGATTCCGGCGTTTCCTCAATCGTAATTTCCGGCTCAATGCGCCTCGCCCGGTGGTATTTATTTTTAAGCGCCGTCAGTTTTTTAAATAACTTATCGCCGGTAAGATTGCCGCCGCCAGTCCTTTGCGCCTCTGCAATGCAAGCTCCTTCAAGCGTTTTTCCGGCCTTGCGGTGATTGTCGATCCTGTTTTCAAACATCATGTTTTCTAAGGCTCGCGTGTTTGGCTTACTCCGTTCCCCGCGCCTTGGTTCAAATGCTTGTTTAAAAAGGTCCTCGCGGTCGTCCCGTTTCCAGTTTTGAATTGCCTCTGATACCCACGTTTCCTTGATTGCCGCCCCGGACGGTGAACGCTTGATAAATCCTATTACAATTTGAGGATCGCCGGACTCTTCATAGGCAAGCCGTGCTTTTTCACTTGCGACCCGCTGTTGTCTCAAGGTTTTTTCGATGTGCTTGTCAACCGCCGTCTTTGCAGCCATAGTTCGTTTACGCGCGGTCAGCTTATCGGCAAAGGCCCGCCAATCTTCCGGCGTCATGTCCCCCAAGGTGACGGTGTAGACTTTCCCGGCAAGGGCACAACTCAGGCTTTGCACGGCTCCCCGCCCAGGTGTGAACGTGGTTTTAAAGTCAAGACAAAAGCCCGGCGCTTCCACGGACAAAGTATCAAGTCCTTTTTGGATGTGCTGCCCGTGCGCTTCCAAGAAATGCTCCATCCCGGCGGCGTCGGCCCCGATCTTTAAATTGAAGTGTTCATATTTTAGCAGCTCCCCTATTCCGTTTTTTTGTTTTTCCATGATCCGCCCCCTATATGCGGCCCTATGGTTATGAAGGGGAAAGCGGCCAGGGTTCGCCGCTTTGTCGGGTGCGCTCCCTATCCCCTCGATGTGCTTACTTTGAAAAGTTCACAACCTTCCCGGTTTGATCCTGCCCGGCTTGTTCTTTCTGTGGTCGCAATGCCATGCTTAAAGCCCTTGCCGCGTCTCTCAGTTTGTTTTCGGCCATGTGTGCATATTTTTGCGTCATGACGTTTGTTTTGTGCCCAAGCAGCTTTTGAACGGTGTAAAGGTCCTGCCCTTCATCGATCATCCAGGACGCATAAGAATGACGGCAACTGTGAAAGCATATTTTCAACCGTGGGTCGTCAATGCCTTCATTCAATTTTAGTTCGTCAATGGTCAGCTTGAACGTCATAGAAATTCGATCCAGCTTCACCTTGCGGCCCGTAAAAACATAATCCGACGGCTTTCCCTCGGTTCGATTCTTGAGCATTTCCGCCGCCTGTTCTGTCAGGAAGGCGTAGCGGCTCCCGGCTTTTGCGTCCCGGATCGTCAAGACGCCTCTTTCAAGGTCCACGTCCTGCCATGTCAAAGAAGCGATTTCCCCGAAGCGTAAACCGCAATTCAGGCTTAAAAGGGTCATGTCGTGAACGTCGGCGCTCTTCCTTTTCAGGGATTCCAGAAGTGTGCTTGCCTCTTCATGGGTTAAAAATCGCATCCGGCCATTATCCGGCTTTGGAAATTTAACTTTCGCCGTGGGGTTCTCGCCTTCAAACGCTCCCAGCCGTTTCGCCGTGTTGAATATCTGTCTTACAACCGAAAGACCATATTCAACGGATCGCGGCGATTGCCCCCCCGCTGTCATGTCCCGCTTTAGCTTTTCCAAGTGAAACGGTGCAATGTTCTTCATGGATAAATGGCCCAGGACAGGGGAAATCCAGACCTTGAAAAGTCCCTCTTCACGGGTGACGGATCTTTCTTTTTTGTCACCTTTCGCCTGTGGTAAATAAGTATCGTTGAAAAACTTACCGAAAGTCACGGCCTCTTTTTCCTGGCGCTCCATCTCTGTTTTCTCCGCCGCCTTCCGTGCATCCTCAATTTTCCGCTTCTCGGCCAAGGTTTGCGGACCTTCCCCGGATTTCCGGTTTTCCTTCAATTCCTTCAATCGATCGTAAGCCTTTGCCGCTGTCCAGTCCTCAGAAGCCCACCCTATGCCTTCTTCTTTGTCCTTTCCAGCCAACTTGTAACGGATCGTAAAATATTGATCCCGTCTGACTCCATTTTTCCGGGTCGGATGTTCCCGATAACGGACCCCCGGAAAGTTCGTCTTGATCCATTTTGCCATGATGATTTGCCCCCTTTCATACCAAAGCTTTTTCATCCGTACATCTTCCAGTCCCGCTCCTGTCCCGCTATTTTGTCTGAAATTAAGTCTTTTAAAGTGATGTCTTAGGAAAGAATATAAAGGAAATTTCTTTTAATGTCAATGGATTTGTTTGATAAAAGGAAATTATGGGAAAATCTATAAAACGGACTCTGACTCCGTGAATTGAGGTTCGAATCCTCATCCCCCAGCCAATGAAAAAGCGGGTTTAGCTTCAATGGGCTCAACCCGCTTTTTATTTTGAGTGTTCCCTGATCCCTCTTAGGTATCCATTAACCGATCAATGGGTTTCTGGCGGTTAATCCTGGGAAGCGGCCAAAATCCCGGTCAATGGTCCACAACTCACTCACCCCATGCTGCTGACACAAAGCTGCTATCCTTGCATCGTGAACCTGGGGACCGGATACCTTTCCAGATTGAAGCATAGACCGGAGTGGATGCCAATAATCCTCGGATTCTGAGAGGAGAACAAGGCTTGGGGATTCAAGCCAGGCTTCCACCTGGTCAAGGGCCTTTTCGAGAGGTGTTGGAGGGGTATATATGCGGGGATGAGTCACAATGGCGAGAAATTCATGAATACATGGCCATGGGATAGCCCATGGAGCTTGCCCTTCCGCCAGTTCGACAATACGGGAATAGGCCTTGTCATGCCAAGGAGAATCTTCACGATGTGCATAGACCAGAAGGTTGCTGTCAACGGCAATCATCCACCACGCCCTTCGTAGCCAAGCTCACGGATGCGATCCCAGGAAGCATCCGCAAGGTGAGGCTGAATGCCATTGCCTTTGAAGGTAGCCTTACGGAGACGAAAACCATTTCGCTTCTTACGATCGGAAATAATCCGGCGAAGTCCTTCCTCTACAAGTGCTTTTAAAGTCGTCCGTTCCCGGTGAGCTAACTTACGAGCCTCTTCAAAAAGACTATTTGGTATCTGTATGGATGTCTTCATATATCTATATATATTGCATCATATATCGAGATGTCAAGAGTTATGTTGGAATCTTGGGCTTGAATCCCTTGGGGTTATATTCCCCGCTGCTTGCGGCGGGGTAGTTCATTTGAGCCTTTGGAGGCTATTTTTTTTCGGAATCAGCGACTTCGGCCCAGGAGTCGCGGAAAAGAGTGAAGCTGGCAGAGATAGGAAAACCGAAATCGGATGGGAACTCCAGGGGAGTATTGGAACTGACAGCCTTTGTCTTGGAATGTTGTCCGAATAGTGAGAGGGGCGTGGATGGGTACCTATGAAGGAACTATTGTCTCGAAAGAATTGACATTCCTTAGAATTTTCGCTTCAGCCCACAAAATGACAGTTTAAGATCAAAATCAGGTCCCATTTTTTCAGACTTGACTCATAAAATCAAAAACTTATTTTGGTCCAACTCCAGCAGGAGTTCACAGGGGTTCGTGGGTAAAGCAGATGAATTTTACCAAGTTGGAAGTTGTAAAAATGGACTTGACAACTCCAAATTACTATGTAAAATGGAGTTATGTATTCCAGATTGCTCAGTCCGCCTAAGGCCAAAAGTTTCTTTCTGTTCGGTCCCAGAGGAACCGGTAAGACCACATGGGTGAAGTCTGCCTTCCCAAAGGCTGTTTATATCGATTTATTGGAAGCTGAATTGTTTAATGATTTAACAGCCAATCCACAGCGGTTGTCCAACTTTATCCCTTCTGATTTTAAAGATTGGATTATTATAGATGAAATACAGCGCATCCCAGATCTTTTACATGAAGTGCATCGTTTAATTGAGTCCAAGAAATATCATTTTATTCTCACCAGCTCCAGTCCCCGAAAATTGAAAAGAAAGGGACCCAATCTTCTGGCTGGCCGGGCTCTCACGCTTTCTTTGCATCCTTTGTCAGTCGTAGAGTTGGGGAAGGATTTCCGATTAGAGCATTCCCTTAAATATGGTCATTTACCCAGCGTGTATTCAGAAACGGACCCTCAAAAGTATCTTGAGGCCTATGTTAAGACTTACCTCGAGGAAGAAATCCGTCAAGAGGGACTTACAAGGAATCTCTCGGCATTTGCCCGATTCCTGGAAGCGGCGAGCTTTTCCCAGGGTTCCGTTTTGAACATTTCATCGGTTGCAAGAGAATGCCATGTAGAGAGAAAGGCTGTTGAGAGTTATTTTTCAATTCTTGAAGATCTTCTGATCGGTTATCGAGTCCCCGTTTTTTCAAAGAGGGCTAAACGACGTCTGGTTGCGCATCCCAAATTTTATTTTTTTGATACAGGAGTCTACCGGACTTTACGACCTATGGGACCACTTGATGCCCCGGAAGAGGTGGATGGGATCGCTCTGGAAACACTCTTCCTTCAAGAAATCATTGCCCTTAATAATGCCCTGGATCTTAAATATAAGATTTTCTACTGGCGGACTTCCAACGACAGAGAGGTGGACTTCGTCCTATATGGCCCTAAGGGGTTAGTTTCTTTTGAAATAAAAAGAACTTCCAGGGTAACATCAAGCATGCTGGCGGGCTTGAAATCGTTCTTGGCGGATTATCCTATGGCAAAAGCATATTTCGTTTATATGGGGAATCGAAGAACGTATGAGGGCAAAATAGAAATTGTACCCATGCAAGAGATCCTGAAGGATTTAAGAACAATATTAGGGTGACAACAAGAGGCGATGATGAACAATCCCGTTTTTCTGTTTTACCTTCATGCCCATCATGTCGACTATTTCTTTGACTGGCCGGAGACTTTGGCCCAGGAGTCGCGGAGTGTGACAATCCTATTGAAAACAAGCCTTCCAAGAGAAGAATCTTTTAGATCTGCACAGAAATAGCCGAGCCTTTCAAATTGGAAGCGGTCTCCGGGTTTTGCTGTGGTAAGAGCAGGTTCCACACGACAGCCGGTAAGGGTTTCGAGGGATTTTGGATTCAGGTATTTCGTAAATTCATCGTCTTGACCCATTGGATCGGCCACCTGGAAGAGGCGATCATATAAACGAACCTCAGCGGGAACTGAATGTTCTGCCGATACCCAGTGGATGACTCCTTCAATTTTCCGTCCATCCGGAGGGGGACCATTTCGCGTCTCTGGATCGTAAGTGCAGTGCACTTCCGTTATTTCACCGGTCTTTTCATCCTTGACCATGTTCACATATTTGATGATGTAGGAATACCGGAGTCGCACTTCCCGGCCGGGGCCAAGGCGATTAAATTTCTTGGGCGGGTTCTCGAGAAAGTCATCCTGTTCAATGTATAACACTCTGGAAAAGGGGACTTTCCTTGACCCCATACCGGGGTTCTGCGGGTGATTGGGATATTCTAACTCTTCCACCTTTCCCTCAGGATAGTTGTCAATGACCAGGCGAAGCGGCCGCAGTACCCCCATTCCCCTTTGAGAGCGTTCATTTAAATCATCACGGATGCAGTGCTCAAGCAGAGAAACATCAACTAGGTTTTCATTCTTGGCGACGCCGATCTTCGCACAGAAATTTCGGATCGCCTCGGGTGTGTAGCCACGTCTCCTCATCCCGGCAATGGTGGGCATTCGAGGATCGTCCCATCCCTTCACATATTCTCTTTCGACGAGTTCAATCAACCTTCGCTTGCTGAGAACCGTGTAGCTGAGGTTGAGGCGGGCGAATTCAATCTGTTGTGGATGAGATGCTGTTTTTAATTCATCCAGAATCCAGTCATAGAGGGGGCGGTTGTTTTCAAATTCGAGCGTGCAGATGGAATGGGTAATCTTTTCCAGCGAGTCTGAAAGGCAGTGGGCGAAGTCATACATCGGGTAGATACACCATTTTGTCCCGGTTCGGTAGTGATGCGCCCGTTTGATTCGGTAAAGGATCGGGTCCCGCATGGTGATGTTGGGAGAGGCCATATCGATTTTGGCACGAAGGACATGGGCGCCGTCCTCAAACTCTCCGTCCCGCATACGTTTGAAGAGGTCGAGATTTTCTTCTGCGGGCCGATTACGATAAGGACTTTCCTTGCCGGGTTCGGTCAGGGTGCCCCGGTGCTCCCGGATGTCATCCGCGCTCAGACTGCAGACATAGGCTTTGCCTTGTTGAATCATCTGCAAAGCATATTGATAGAGCTGTTCGTAATAGTCTGAGGCATAAAAGAGGCGGCGTTCCCAATCAAATCCAAGCCATTTCACGTCCTGGATGATTGAATTGACGTACTCCTGTGTTTCACCGCTTGGGTCTGTATCATCCATGCGAAGGTTGCAGGTGCCTCCATATTGAGCGGCAATGCCGAAATTGAGGCAGACGGACTTTGCATGTCCGATGTGAAGGTAGCCGTTGGGTTCGGGCGGAAACCGGGTCGCTACCCGGCCCTGGAATCTGCCAGTTTTGTTGTGTTCATCAATGATTGTTCGGATAAAATCAGTTTGTGGGGAAATATCTATTTGAGGCATGTTTTAATTTCCTCGGTGGGTTTTGGTAATTTTTTACCATATGGTGCTATTCCTTTCAACCTTTTCGGTTTGGAGAGAGTTGATACCATCCAATCTGTTGATTGTTTTTCTTGACAACCTGGATCCCATCCCAAGGCGATTCAGGCGGTTATGATAAACCTGGTTCCTATTCTAAAATAATCCTTGCGTCAACAGCCATGGCTCCCTTTTTATAAGTTAGTATGGGGTTGAACTCGAGCTCTCTGATCTCGGGGTTCTGCTCCATCACCCTGGATATTTTCAGGATGATCTCAATTAGAGCAGAGATATCCGCAGGGTCCTTGCCCCGATAGCCCTGTAGGACCGGGTATCCTTTTATCTCTTCAATCATTTCTAAGGCATCTCTTCGACTCAGTGGAATAATTCTGAAAGAGACATCCTTGAGCACCTCTACAAAAATTCCTCCCAGGCCGAACATGATGACGGGTCCGAATTGAGGGTCTTTGCTCGTGCCCACAATCACTTCTGTTCCGGGCTTCGCCATCTTTTGAACGGAGACTCCCTCAATTGATGCCGAGGGATTTTTCTTTTGAGCTCCCTCCAGAATCTCTTTAAAGGCAGCTCTCACTTCAGCCCCATTTTTAAGGGATAGCCTCACCCCACCCGAATCGCTCTTGTGAACGATATCCGGGGAGGCGATTTTAAGGGCCACCGGGAAACCCATCTTCTGGCTGATGGCAACAGCCTCTTTCGGGGTTTTTGCCAGTTTCGTTTCGATGACAGGGATTCCGGCTTGCTTGAGGAACTTTTTGGATTCAAATTCGGTCAAGATCTGCCTTCCCTCTTTTTTTAATTTCAGGATCGTAGCGGATGTCTTCATCAATCTCCTCCCTTTGCCTTTGAGGTTGTATCATCATCACAAGTTTTGGGGGAGAGGCAGTCAGATTCCAAAGATTTAGGATGCGGGTCTTTTAGGTTATGGGAAATTGTCGCTTGAATAAAACGGAATGTGTTCATAAGCTTGACACGCCCGAATTAGAACAGTTAAAGGTTACCGCCCTAAATCTTTTTCACCTTACCGCCTCTCCCCCCTTTCAAAAATTTTGTTATTTATTATTATGACACAGTCTATTTGCATATTGGTTTGCTATACCCAGCGCCTTGATGGCCATTTCGATATCTGAAAACACAGGAAAACCGAGGTCCTCCAGGTGACGAGCCATCTCTTGTGCATAGGACAATCTTGGCCCATAAATCCATGAGGCGATCGGTTTCCGATTCCCCTGGAAACCCCTGTAGATTTTTAGATAGTTGTCGACGAACTCACCGGAAGGGCCTGTCCAGATGACATTGAAGATGGAGTCGATCTGAGGATCAGCCACGACGGTTTTCAGGACTTCAGAATAAAAGGACATATAATCGTTGATGACAGCCATCGGCGGCCCAATATCTACGATTCTATTTCCAAGCCCCGGAAAGATGGCATCCAATTTATTTCTCGTTACGGAAGATAATAGAGGAACCGTAAGCCCATACTTTGTTCCTTCATCGATGGCCAGAACCCCCACAGCGCCGGTGAAGGTAATAATTCCCAGGCGATTCCCCTTGGGCAGGGACGGATGGGCAAAGATTTTCGGCAACTCAAATAACTCCCTGAAGGTATTCAGACGGATGACTCCGGATTGTTTACAGGCTGCATCAAAGATGCGATCATCCTGAGCAAGAGAACCGGTGTGAGAAGCGGAAACGCGAGCCCCTTGCTCTGTCCGGCCTGATTTTAAGATGAGAACAGGTTTGCTGGAGGCCACTCTCTTTGAAACTTTCAGAAATCGTTTGCCGTCTTTGATGTTTTCGAGGTAGAGAGTGATCGCTTTTATGGAGGGATCTCCTTCAAGGTATTCCATGATATCGCATTCATCCACATCAGCCTTATTGCCAAAATCACATATCTTACTTACGCCGTAGCCAAGGTCTCCATAGGGAAATGCCTGCGGATTGATCATCCCTGTCTGGGCGCCGATGGCGATGGCTCCCTGTTTGACCTTTTCGTATCCCATTTCATACGGGTTGGGAATGAGGCCCTTTGAGGGGTTGGCAATGCCAGCGGTATTGGGTCCGATGATACGCAGATTTCCCTGCCTGGCAATGGCTACAATCTCCTCCTGGAGCTTTCGTCCTTCCTCATCCCTTTCCGCAAACCCATCCGAGACGACAATAGCAGCCCTCACCCCTTTATCCACACATTCTTTTAAGATTCCAGCTACTGATCTTGCGCCAGTGATGATGAGGACCAGGTCAATTTTTTTTGGGACATCTTTTATCGAAGGATAGACCATTAATCCGTTGATTTCTCTGTAAGAAGGGTTGACAGGATAGATCTCCCCCTTGAAACCGGCATTGAGCAGGGACCTGATGACTACCAAACCTCCAAACAACCCTTCTTTCAAGGACCCGATCACGGCGATACTCTGTGGATCAAAGAAAGGGTTGAGACTGTTTTCATGCAGTTTGCGATTTGCCATTTAAATACTCCTCAATATAACTTCGGCCCCTGACGATGGAACCCTTTCAGATTAACCATTTCAAGAAACGATTTCAAATCTTTTTTCGTTGACAACCCGCTCTCTTCCCGAGTAATTTTGTTGGAGAGGAAATTGCAGCTTTATGGAAGAAGAAAGTAACTTTCATTTCGGTTGGGTCATCGTTGGCGTTTGTTTCATCACCCTGGCGCTCGTTTATAGCGTCTGGTATGCCTTCTCTGTCTTCTTCGTAGCGCTTTTGAAAGAGTTTGGCTGGAGCCGTTCATTAGGCGCTGGTGCCTTCTCCTTGTTTGTTGTTATCAGCGGTATCGTCGGGCCTTTTGCAGGAAAAATGATGGCTTCCACACATCCCCAACGAGTGCTCATCTGCGGGTCGCTTCTGATGGGAACAGGGCTCATCCTGTGCAGTTTTACCCAGACCTGGTGGCATTTTTACCTCTTCTTCAGCCTCATTACCGCTGTGGGGCTTGGAGCGACCGGTTGGGTGCCCAATGTCACCCTTGTCCAGCAGTGGTTTAAGGAGAAAAGAGGGATGGCCATGGGGATCATATCCGCGGGAATAGGGATAGGAATTTTGATCTGTGTTCCCTCCATCCAATACCTCATCTTACAATTAGGATGGCGGATCACTTATCGAATCATCGCTGTATTCATTCCTTTCATTGTGATCCTTTTGGCAATTCTTTTTGTGCGACAACCTCCCCGACTCCCTTCTCATCATACCGATATCGGAATTCTGGAAAAGACTAAGAAAGATCCTTCAGTGATCGATGAAGAATGGGTTTCCCGTTCATGGACGATCCGGAAGGCTCTGGCCACTAAACCCTTCTGGCTTTTGACATCGGCCTTTTTATTGGGGAGTTTTATGATCCAATCCGTCTTTACACACCAGGTCGCTTTTTTTATAGACCATGGTTTGGAACCTCTGTTTGCATCTTATCTTGTGGGGATCGTTGGCATCGTGAGTATCGGAAGCAAGGTTCTTTGGGGGATATTATCAGATAAGATCAGAAGAGAGGTTCTTTTTACGGGAGGAGTCATCTGTTCCATCCTTGGGGTGCTGTGGCTTATCCTCTTCAGCCAGATACCTACTCCTATTTTCCCGTATTTATATGGACTTTTTTTCGGACTCGGATATGCTGCTCATGCAGCTTTGGCCCCCCTCATCGCGGCAGATTTTTTTGAGGGGCAGGCCTTCGGAGGGATCTTCGGAATGGTCATGTTCTTTGTCGGAATAGGTGGAGCATCAGGCGCCTGGTTTGCAGGCTTTCTTTTTGATCAAACAGGAAGTTACCTGCCCGTTTTTGTGGTATTGATTGGTTGTGCCCTTGTCTCCTGCCTGAATATATGGCAGGCAGCTCCCCGGAAGATAAGAAGGGTTTCTGGAAAGCTGTGATTGAATGGGGATGAACCTACCTGTGCCCGTTTGATTGAAAATTTATAGGATGTTGATGTTAATCTATAATGTGGACTTCGAGAAACAGATCACCTCGATGGCCATCCCTGTCCATCCGGCCCAAGCCCTTCAATCGTAGTTGAGTTCCTTCCCGGACATCCGGCGGAATCGTCACCCAAAGATTCCTCTTCTTTAATCCTTGGGGGATAGCGATCAACTTCCGGGCTCCCTTGGATGCCTCCTTTGGCGTAATCCTGATTTCTCCGTAAAGATCCAGTTCTTCCGGAAGGGATTGAGGCAAGATGGTCTGAAAGCGTGGTGTTGTCCTTCTCTCGGTATAGTGGCGGAGATCCTTCCCAATCCCCATCCTTGGAATCAGGTCAAATATTTTAATAAAGATAAGGCCAGCGACAAATCCCCCGATGTGAGCCCAGAAGGCAATCCCTCCGACATTTTTAGGGGTCAAGCTTGCGGAAAATAATTGAATGAGTAACCAGTATCCGAGAAAGATGAAGGCGGGGATTTCAACGAATTGGAAAAAGAAGAAGATCGGGATCAAAGTCAGGATCCGCGAACGGGGATAAAGGAGGAGGTAAGCTCCCATGATTCCGGAGATGGCTCCGCTTGCTCCAATGGTGGGGATTTGGGAGCCCCAGTTGGTATAGAGATGTCCAAGTCCAGCAGCAACACCGGTGACAACATAGAAGAGGAGGTAACGGAAGTGACCGAGCCTGTCTTCAATGTTATCCCCGAAGATGTAGAGGAACCACATATTGCCAAGGATGTGCAAGAAACCGCCGTGAAGAAACATGGAGGTGATAAAAGGGAAGACCTGTTCGAACATTGTAAATTGGATGGAGAGGCTTGGATCGGAATATCGGACAGGGACAATGCCATAGAGGAGAAAGGCCTCTTTCAATGAGGGTCCAAGTGAGAGTTGCCAGATAAAGGCAAGGCCATTCGCGACGATGATGAGAATGTTTATGATCGGAAAGGTTTTCGATGGAATGGCATCTCTGAGGGGGATCATAGGGGTTCCAATGTGATTATAAGCAAAAACTAACCCCTTTTCAATTTTAGCTTGATTTTTAAGGGGCTGTGGGTTAATTTGAACTCGATAGTGAGGTAGTTGTTTTTAGTAATGATCAGTTGGATTTTATTGATACCTAAATTGATTCTGTCAATATAATTCAGAACAACCTATGTCACCACATTTCTGGTCATTTATGGAATTTCCAAAGAACAATGCTCGTGTTTACACACACTTAGAAAATGCTACCCTGCAGCAACTGTAAAAGAAAAGTTTAACAAAAGGGTAAAGTGATGAAAAAGCCTGGCATTGGAAGGGAGTTCATGCCAGGCTTTTTTCAAATTCAATAAAGTAGAAGTCTATTAACCTTAGGGTATGCTTACCGGAATATCTGTTGGGTCTCCGCCCAACTGGAGCAAATAAGTTGAACCAGCACCGGAAGGATCGATATACCAGTTCCCATTACCGGGCTGCCAGACCGCAATATCCGTTTTCCCATCCCCATCATAGTCTCCAGGAACAGGCACATCATTCGTCGCACCTGAACCCCATTGGGTCAGGATCACTCCCCCATCTGAAGATCTTTTAATATACCAGTTCCCATTACCGGGCTGCCAGACCGCAATATCCGTTTTCCCATCCCCATCATAGTCTCCAGGAACAGGCACATCATTCGTCGCACCTGAACCCCATTGGGTCAGGGTCACTCCCCCATCTGAAGATCTTTTAATATACCAGTTCCCATTACCGGGCTGCCAGACCGCAATATCCGTTTTTCCATCGCCATCATAGTCTCCAGGAACAGGGATATCATTCAAAGAACCTGAACCCCATCGAACAAAGGTGACGCCGCCATCCGAAGATCTCTTAATAAGCCAGTACCTCGTTCCGGGACGCCAGACTGCAATATCCGTCTTTCCATCCCCATCGTAATCACCCGGGACAGGGATATCATTAAGAGAACCTCTGCCCCAACGTGTTTGGGTCACTCCCTCATCTGAAGATCTTTTAATATACCAGTTCCCATTACCGGGCCGCCAGACCGCAATATCTGTCTTTCCATCTCCATCGTAGTCACCCGGAACGATGATATCGTTGAGGGCTCCTGCACCCCATTGGATGTTGTAAGCAGGTCCGCCTCCAGAAGGTATAATGTACCAATTACTGTTGTTCCCCCTGAAAATTGCATAATCGGTTTTTCCATCTCCATCAAAGTCAACAATAGGGATATTCGCTCCTAATGTGATAGTGACAGAGGCGTTCCTGTTCGTTGAGACATTTCCGGCAGCATCTCTGGCCCAGGCATAAAGGGTCTTCGTTTCAGGGCTCGCAGCCGTATAGCTGGCAGTTGTGGTCGAGAAGCTGGTCGTTGAGGTGACGCTGACCCAACCGGCGGCAGAAAGTGCAGGAGCGGTTGCCGACTCCGTAATGATATAGCCCGTAACTCCGACAGCGTCAGTGGCTGTGATGGAGATACCGGATACGGTCAAAGAGGTTGAAGAGGCGGGAACAGTGAAAACCGTAACGCTGGGCGCAACGGCGTCAGGCAGCGTGATGTTGACCGAGCGGCTTGTGAACTGGGCAGATCGGTTTCCGGCAGCATCTCTGGCCCAGACATAAAGGGTCTTCGTTCCAGGGCTGGCAGCCGTATAGCTGGCAGTTGTGGTCGAGAAGCTGGTCGTTGAGGTGACGCTGACCCAACCCGTAGCCGTAAGCAGAGGAGCGGTTGCAGACTCCGTGATGATGTAGCCCGTAACTCCGACAGCGTCAGTGGCTGTGATGGAGATTCCGGATACGGTCAAAGAGGTTGAAGAGGCGGGAACTGTGAAAGCTGTGACGGTTGGAGCAGTGACATCACCGGCTGCGGGTTTATCCAGAGGATTGCCAGGGAAGAATTTACCGGTGATTTCAGCAAGGTTATTAGAGCCATCACCATCGGAGTCTGCCGATTCAGCAGACCCAAAGTTACGGCCATTACTTTCAAGTAGAACACCATAGGGATTAGGCCCTGATGGAGTTACCCCAGGAGCCCCTGTTTCAAGCGACGGAAGATCCTGAGCGTTCTGGGCATTTGATGCATGGCAAAGGATGCACTGGTCTATTCTGGATCCTGCCGTCACAATCCCTTTTCCCGCATAAAAAGTGTTAAAATTATTTTTTATACCATTTGTCGCATAAGCGACACCAAAAATTCCAAAGATCACACCAACCAATATCAAACTTCTAAAAGCTTTATTCCGCATATTCATCTCCTTTTAAGATTTTTTTTACCGATTCAAGATTATCCAATAGACTGAATACCTCATGTACTTAACTACCCTTTTTGACTTGGGAATTTATTTGTTGTTAATAAAGAGTTTAGCGGTACTGCAAACTTGATAATCAAATCCAAAATATTATAAGCAATTTCTTTGCCAATGCATCATTTTATGTATCTATTTGATATTTAAGTATTTTTATTTTTCTGATAAGAACGGCATGAAGAATATTCCAGACAGAAAATAGATTCAGGTGAAGGTTAAAACATACACATGCCTCAACAGATTTTTCAGCAGAAAAATAAGCCTCTGGTCTTTTTGGCGCGAATGATAAAGGGAAAGACGAATTGTTTTGAAAACTCAAGAGGGGATTCTATACAGGGTTGTTATCAACCCTGTATAGAATTGAGGTGAAAAGATGAAAGGTCAGGCTAAAACTTAAAGGTGATTCCTCCAAATACTAAATGGGCCTTATAAGATTGATCTTTATAGGCTCCTGTAAGATAGGCGCCATTACTCCCTGCTCCACCGCCAAGGACGAACTGATAGCCATCTAATTGGGCATCTTTATAGTTAAACCTTTGGTAACCATAGCCGAGTGAAACAGAGAGACATTTTGTGAAGTTATAAATTCCCTTTATCTTAAACCCATAAAGGGTGTAGTCATCCCATTTGCTGATATCGACCACATCATTATTTGCCCCAACAATTCCTGCCGCAGCAAACAGCCCTGGATCGATCGTCATATCCACATTTCCATTCGATTTCAGATAATGGTGTTTTAAGATGAACGTGAGTTTATTGGGGATCGCATAAATTTCAGCGCCCAACGCATACCCGTAGGTCTTATCTTTTTCTTCGGCACTCCAGTTCAATCCAGACCTCTGCAGATCAGGGGTGAATTTAATCAAACCAAAGTCCGTATTCCCAAACAACTTGACCATTTTCCCTATGGCGTAATCCACATTGAAACTCACCTCGTCTCTTTTCTCTTTCTTCATGCCAAGGTGGGTGTCGGTATAGTCAATTTTCCGGTGCCGATACTCAAGGCCGAGATTGAGGTTTTCTAAAGGGAAGAGATCGATGGCTGCCTTGAGAGTATCACGATCTTGCTCAGCATAAGCATATCTTCTATCGAGCTGAGCCGAGGTTTGAGGGCTCTGGTATTTTGCATCTCTCTTAAATTTTTCATATCCCACCCGTGCATCTAGAACATCAGAGCCACTCCATTTAAGATCAATAAAATATTTGTGGTCTGCATTATGGGGTAGGACATCCACAGGGTCTGCATGAAAATCCCGTTTCGTTTTCAAATATTCATAACCACCTGTGAGATAGAGCCTTGCAGGAAGCCTGAGACCAGCCTCTGCTCCCACATTGTTCGTCTTATAATCTAAAAACCCTTCGATCAGTCCAAGGGGATTATCCGACTGGTTGTCCCTTTTGTAAAATTTATAAAAAACCCTGACATCAAGAAAGCGGACAGGATTTGAAGTGAGGACGGCATCGTAATTCAGGGTGCGCACCTTTCCTTTAAACTCGGTTCTACCTGTGGGAGGCCCTAATGCGGTGGGGAAGGCGGATGTCTCCGATCTTCCTCTGGAGAAGCCAACATTTGTGCTGAATTTGGTATTCCATGGGAGTTTCAGGGTGCCCTTCAAAGAGCCTTTATGATACGTGTTGTCAGGAGGAAGGGAACGTAGATCACTGGTTCCCGTGATAGGGTTTGAGAAATTGAGGACCGTATTACTGTTGTTGAAATCACTGTAGAAATAGTTCAGGGATAGATAGAGAGGTTTCTTCGCATATCCCGTTTGAAACTTCAGATTGTTTGTCAGGTAATGGGTAGGTTCAGGAAGTTCGAGGGCAGCATTTCCGCTATCCGTTGGATCTCCTGCCGCACCTGTGGGTTTAGTTCCGTATCGTTCTTCCCTCTCATAGGAGGCATCAAAGAAAAATGGCTTGATCAGATTGAGCTTCAATCCTCCCCCGAGTTGACGCCTCTCGCTGGAGTAGTCAAACGTATTCCACGAAGAGACAGGGCCCGGAGTTCCGATCAGGGTATCTCCGCCTGCTCCTAACCAAAAGGTTCTGGCATCAAATGTAATATGATGGGGGATCTCACGGTAAAAGAGGTCAACCTCGAACTTTCCCCATCGGCCTCCATCCAATTGATAATAGAAGGTATCATAACCAAAATCGCCTGCCTTTAAGTTCATAAAATATTTTTCAGTATCAAGATTGAGTTGCAATCTTCCATAAACGCCGCCATTTTCCTGGAGGTCTCTGTACTCGGTGAATTTTGCTTTGCCACCTCTTTCGCCTTCTATTCCCACATACTGGCCAGTCAGCGAAATCTCTCCTTGAACTGACTTATCCTGAGAAAAGGCGCTCCCAAAAGGGAGAAGGCTGAATATCATAACAGAAATGATGATCTTGAATTTCATGGTTTCACCTCCTATCGTATAAATTCAGGGGATCGGCTGCTCCCGTGAATATTCCCATGACAGTTAAGACATGAGCGTGAGAAAAACATATTTTTTCGAGCTGTCGCAGTCCCGGTGAATGAGTGAAGATTGGTGTATGGCGTGCTTTTGTGCCCTGATACGGTGTGGCAACTTTGGCAGAGAAGCGGTACTTTTCGGACCAGGAGCCGGCTATGGTTACTTCCATGAATTTCGTGGCAACTCAAACAGTTCTCCTGAACAGGGGGATGTTCAAATGCAAACGGCCCTCTCTTTTCAGCATGGCATTTGTAACAAAGATCGTTTACGGAATCCGCTTTAATCATTCCCTTGCTGTTCGATGTGCCCATGGCATTATGGCAGTCAGAACATTTTACCTTGCCTTCCCGGACTGGATGATGAGACTGCTTATTCGTTTGAGCCCGGATTCTCTTATGGCAGGAAAAACAGAGGTCGGGTTCCTCTGCGGTTAACATTCCCTTCTTTACTTTGGCAGAATGGATGGAGTGGCAGTCCACACAGGAGACATCCATGGTTTTGTGTTTACTTAAATCCCAGAAGGGCATGTCCTTTGATATATCATGGCAGGCAAGACACTTGGCATTCTTAGAACGCGCATTGGTTTTTCTGCCAAAGACAAGCAGGTCGACGCCTTTTCCTCCCCCTTTTTCGACATGTTGGGCGCCGGGGCCATGGCATGACTCGCAACCCTCCCGGTGAGTCGGGGCGCCTGATATTTCTTTTTTACCATGGATCGACTTCGTATAACTGGCATAAATTTTCTCATGGCATCCCTTGCAGGTCTCGGAACCGACATATTCTGAATTTCCACTTCCGATTTCCCATGTGAGGAGAATGAACGGAAAAATGGTCAACATGATGAGAACGGAGACTCGACCGAATCTTAATTTGTCACTTCCGCATAAGGGGGAATCCAGAAATGTTGAAAGGGTAATATGCTCTCTCTTCATATAGCATTCACCTCCTGTTTTTCAATTTTTTAATAAATCCTAACCCCTCTTTACCGCAAACATTATGCCACGTGTGGAAAAAAATCAAATCGTTTTTATTTTGAAGGACTTTTGAATAGTTTTCGATTTACCATGCGGCTGTTATTGAAGGAATTTTCAGACAAAGCCAGAAGTCATGTGAAGGGGATTACCTGCATTTCTCTTGAGTGCTTGCAATGTTATATAAAATCTAAATTGAGCGATTTAGATAAAAATATTTTCCGAAATTATGTTAGAATTATTTTAATTTATGGAACAACATCTCAATGCTAAAAAGAAAACGGTGTCTTATGCCGGGAGATGCTAAAAATCTAGAGAACCTCTAATAATTCCGAATTTGTCACTCCCGCCCCGAATTAAGTACGGGATAAACTCCATCGAGAGTCCAGTTATTTCGATCCCGTTAAAAACGGGACTGGATTTTCCCGATAAAGATCGGGACCGGAATGACATTTTTAGAGGAACCTTCTATTCTATTCCACTGCTGGAACATGATGCGATGATGAGTGATGCCTCCTATGAGAATCCTAATCTCACCATAAAGATTCAATTCTTCCGTAAAGGATCGAGGCAAGATGGTTTGAAGGCGAGGTGTGGTCCTTCTCTCGGTATAGTGGCGGAAATCTTTCCCAATCCCCATCTTTGGAATCACATCGAATATTTTAACGAGGATCAGGCCCGCGATAAATCCTCCGATGTGAGCCCAGAAGGCAATCCCTCCGACATTTTTAGGGGTCAAGCTTGCGGAAAATAATTGAATGAGTAACCAGTATCCGAGAAAGATGAAGGCGGGGATTTCAACGAATTGGAAAAAGAAGAAGATCGGGATCAAAGTCAGGATCCGCGAACGGGGATAAAGGAGGAGGTAAGCTCCCATGATTCCGGAGATGGCTCCGCTTGCTCCAATGGTGGGGATTTGGGAGCCCCAGTTGGTATAGAGATGAACAAGTCCAGCAGCAACACCGGTGACAAAATAGAAGAGGAGGTAACGGAAGTGACCGAGCCTGTCTTCAATGTTATCCCCGAAGATGTAGAGGAACCACATATTGCCAAGGATGTGCAAGAAACCGCCGTGAAGAAACATGGATGTGATAAACGGAAAGACCTGTTCGAACATTGTAAATTGAACGGAGAGACTTGGATCGGAATATCGGACAGGGACAATGCCATAGAGGAGAAAGGCCTCTTTCAGTGAGGGTCCAAGTGAGAGTTGCCAGATAAAGGCAAGGCCATTCGCGACGATGATGAGAATGTTTATGACCGGAAAGGTTTTCGATGGAATGGCATCTCTGAGGGGGATCATAGGGGTTCCAATGTGATTATAAGCAAAAACTAACCCCTTTTCAATTTTAGCTTCATGAGAGCTATGAAATATTTAAGTTCGCTCTCTGATGACGCAGATTTTAAAAATGATTTCACTGATTTCCCTTTACCTATCAATTCATTTCTAATCTGGGTAATCTGTGCTAATCGGTGTAATCAAGAGATTTCTGCACTTTCTCAGAAATCTCTTGATTTTTAAGGGGCTGTGGGTTAATTTGAACCTGAAATTAAAATGATCAAACACCAAGAACCAAGCACCAAATAATCACCAAACATCAATCACCAATGATTAAAAGCATAACACAAGTTGGTCATTTGTTTGGGAATTTGGACATTGGTAATTTGGGATTATTTGGTGTTTGGAATTTGATGATTGGAATTTGGTTTACAAGAGGGTCCCATCGTCTAGTGGCCTAGGACACCGGCCTCTCACGTCGGTAACACGGGTTCGAATCCCGTTGGGACCATTAAGGTTTTTTAATTTAAATTACCCCATTGTGCCTCCAGATTGACCATCGAAACCAATTGGGAAAAAAGATCAAGGAGTTGGCTGAATAAGTGGAATACCTTCCTGTTACCGTTGATAAAAGCCATCTGATCACCATTGGAGAGCGGCTCTACTCGGAGAGCATTGAGCTGATCCGGGAGCTGGTCAACAATGCCTATGACGCCGATGCCACCGAGGTCCTGATCAAAATGACCGATGAGTTGATTGAGGTTCAGGATGATGGTACTGGAATGGACCGGGAGGGTCTGCGGCAATATTTTAATATCGGTTCCCCGGAAAAGGTTCTGAAATCAACATCTCCACGATTTCAACGGGACCGCATCGGTCAGTTCGGCATCGGGAAATTTGCAAGTCTCTCAGCCTGCGAGTGTTTTGAGGTCTATACTCAGAAAGATGATTTTGCAGCCAAGGTGACGTTTGACAAAAAAGAATGGGGAAAGGAAGGAGAGGAGTGGAATCTACCGCTTCAAATCCTGCCTCCGGACAAGGAGAGGGGAAATGGGACGACTGTTACCCTTCTTCGGTTGGCAAGGGAATTTGAGCCAGAAGAGGTGATTCGAAAGATTGTCGAGGGGACCCCCCTTAAAGTTTCAAACTTTGCGGTCAGGCTCAATGGGATGCGGATCACTCCGAGAAGTCTGAGCGGGCATCGGATTCCCTTTCTTGAGGGAACAGAATTCGGGCCTGTCCACGGTGAGATTGTCATCCTGCCTTCTTCAACGGCCTCACCGGAGGAATTAGGCGTGGATGTAAAGGTTAAACAGGTGACGATCAAAAGGGAGCTTTTTGGCCTGGAACATTGGGGAAAGATTGCTTCGAGGATTCGTGGAGAAATCCATGCGGATTTTCTACCCGTCACGACGGATCGTTCAGGATTCATTCTTGACAGTCCACAATATCAAGCTTTTAAGAAGGTGATGGGAAAAGTCATCCAGGAGGTCGACGGGGTTTTAAAGCGGCTGGCTGGTCGAAAGGAGAAACGAAAAGCGAGCAAAGCGTTGAAAGAAGCCCTCCAGAGAATTCATCGCGCGCTTGCTCTCAACCCGGATCTTTCTCCTTTTGGCGCCATTCCTCTGGCAGGAGAGAGTCAGGGGATGGGAGGCGCGGCTGCAGTTTCAAATAAAATTGAACGAGATGAAAAGGCCGAAGTTGATCTCGCTTCAGGAGAGAAAGAGGAAGAAGACAAACCCATCCCAGCCCCCAAGAAGATAAGAAAGAAGTCGCCAAAGGTGAAGCGATTGACTCCCAATGCAGTGGTACAAAGAATGAAATTCGGTGAGATGGGGGTTTCGGTTTGTCTTGATGATTTTGGAGAAAATGAGCCGGAATGTTTTACCGAGGGAACGGTCATCTATATCAATCAACAACATCCCCTTTATCAACGGGAGTCAAAAAGACCGGAGACTCATCTCCTCAATGTCACGAGGCTCATTACTCAGGAGATCTCGTTGATGAAGGATACCAAAAATCCAAGACTGGCCTTTGCGAGGCAGAGCAAACTCCTCCGAGACGCCTTTATTGATCCTCAATCTACCACACCACCACACCTCTGAGTTTGTTATATTTCTTAAAAGGTGTATAATGTTTTGAAAATTAAGCTAACAATCGCATGAAGGCGAGTCAAAAAAAGGGTTGAGAAAGGACACTCAGTCAGTATGATCCTTATTGTCGGTGGAGCGGGCTACATCGGTTCCCACGCCAACAAACTCTTAACTCAGAAAGGCTTTGAGACGGTCGTCTATGACAATCTGAGCCGCGGGCACAGGGATTTTGTGAAGTGGGGAGACTTTTGTGAAGGCGATCTACTGAATATGCAGCAGATCCGCTCCTGCTTCGAAAGTTACCGAGTTGAAGCAGTCATGCATTTTAGCGCTTTCTGTCTCGTGGAGGAATCGGTCCAGCAACCTGAAAAATATTATTTAAATAATGTGATGGGCACGCTGAACCTTCTCCAGATCATGCGAGAATTTGGTGTAAAACATTTCATCTTTTCATCTACCTGTGCAACCTATGGTTTTCCAGAGAAGATTCCCATTTCCGAAGACCACCCTCAACTTCCGATTAATCCTTACGGCCAGACCAAGCTCATCATTGAGCAGGTTCTGAAGGACTATGATCGAGCCTACGGTCTCAAGTATATCAACCTGAGGTATTTCAATGCTGCGGGCGCTGACCCGGAGGGGGAGATCGGGGAACGCCATCATCCTGAAACCCATCTCCTGCCCCTGGTGATCTCTGCGGCAATGGGGCTCAAACCTGAAATCAAGATATTTGGGACCGATTATCCAACCAGGGATGGCACCTGCATCAGGGATTACATCCATGTCATAGACCTGGCCGATGCCCATATCCAGGCACTGCAGTACCTCGTGAATCAAAATCAGAGTGATTCGTTTAACCTCGGCAATGGCACGGGCCATTCGGTAAGAGAGGTTATTGAGACCGTGAGAAAGATAGGGAAAAGGGATTTTAAGGTTGTGGAGACCGGGAGGAGGGAAGGGGATCCACCGGTATTGATCAGCAGTAGCCGGAAGGCAATGGAGACGTTGAAGTGGAAACCGCAATACGAAGATTTGGAGACGATTATTGAGACGGCATGGAATTGGCACAAAAAGAGATTATCGTTATAAATTAGACAAAAGAGAAAGGCTGTCATGAAAGCTCTCATCCTTGCAGGGGGTTCTGGAACAAGGCTTTGGCCTCTCAGCAGAAAGAATTTCCCCAAACAGTTTCTGAAGCTCAATGGAAACGATTCATTGCTACGGGAGACTGCAAACAGGCTTCTAAGCATCTTTTCGAAAAACGATCTTGTGATCATGACGAACAGCGAATATCAGTTCCATGTAAAATCCGATCTTCGGGAGATAAACCATATTCTCCTCGAACCTGAGAGCAGAAATACGGCGCCTGCCATTGCTTTTGGATTAAAATATTGCGTTGAACAATTGGGATGCACCGAGGAGGAGATCCTTTTAGTTTTTCCTTCCGATCATGTGATCCGGCCTGATGATCAATTCTTAGAATATGTTCAATTCGCCGCCGGTCTTGCGAAACAAGGCCATCTGGTCACCTTCGGCATCAAACCTGATCGGCCCGAGACGGGCTATGGATACATAAAGGCCAGTAGTCAGTCATCAGTAAACAGTCAGCAGTCCAAAATCACTGAAAAAAGTTATCTCCGAGTTGAAAAATTTGTAGAAAAACCCAATGCGGCAACGGCAAAACGATATGTGGAGGAAGGGAACTATTTTTGGAATGCAGGAATATTTGCATTCAGCATCCGCACCCTGATGGAGGAATTTAAGAGACACTCTCCTCCGATTCATACGATCCTTCAGATGAATTGGAATGAGATGATCTCACAGTTTCACCAGATGCCTGCAATTTCCATTGATTACGCTATCATGGAAAAATCAGACCGGGTGGTCATGCTTCCCATGGACCTTTACTGGAACGATATCGGATCATGGGATTCCCTGCACGATCTTCTGCCCCAGGATGCGGATGGCAACGCGCTGATTGGCGATGTGATCACCCTCGATACAAACAATTGTCTTATCTACGGAAAAGGCAGACTCCTTTCCACGATCGGGCTTAAAGATTGCCTTGTCATTGAAACAGAGGATGCAATCTTAATTGCGAAGAGGGGAGAGGCGTGGAAAGTCAGAGAGATGGTGGACCGGCTTAATAAGAGCAAGAGAAAAGAAGCATTAGAACCGGTGACCACCTACCGTCCATGGGGGAGTTACACCGTTCTTGAACAAGGTCCCCGCTATAAGATCAAGAGGGTCGTTGTGAATCCAGGGGAGAAATTGAGCCTGCAAACTCACTCACACCGTTCTGAGCACTGGGTGGTTGTCAAAGGGAGGGCGAACATTACCATTGGGGACAAGAAGGTCTTTCTTCATGAAAACGAGTCTGCCTATGTTCCCAAATCCACTCTGCACCGGCTTGAGAACGCGGGTAAAATTCCTGTTGAAATCATCGAGGTTCAGAATGGGGAATACCTTGAGGAGGATGATATCGAGCGTTTCTCGGATGAGTATGGCCGTTAAACTGCCGCTCCTTAATTCGTTTTTTTAAAAATGATAACCGTTTCCATCCCCTTACCTCCAAAACGGGAGAGATCAACCCACCCCTTGTTAAAGACTTCTTGGGACAAATAAAAAAACTTATCCGTCCGAAGGACCAGAAACCAGTCTTTTTTCTGTATCATCAGATGTTGAATCCTGTCCATGTTTCCTTTCTTAAAATCAACATATTCATAATGGCTATCTGCATAGAAAGCAAAGCGCGGGACAGTCGTAACATTTGTTGTTCCTTGACCATCGGTCCCGGGAGACTACGATGGAAATGGAAAGACTGACTATAGTTTCTATCGTCCGAACAACGGGGCCTGGTATATCAAGCCCTCTAGTGGGACGCCTTCCTGGTATGCGGTCTACTTCGGAGGAGGTGCTTCGGGTATCCCTCTGACGTATAATTATGATGATTGAGATTGTGGGAGGCTTCTCTTCTAACATTCTCTTTATGAAATATGCCAGAAAACCCCAGGCTTTTAAACCTGGGGATGAATGGCATCCTTTCGGAGCGAAGCGGAGGCCTTTTCCGGCATGTCTGGCATGGCTGAAGGTCATGACAGGTATGCCAGAGGCCTGAAACCCTGGGCTTAAGCCCAGGGAGTGGGTTCATTTATCTGAGAGATGGGCCAGCCCCTTTAGATTGAGAGGAGCTATCTCCTTAAACTCAATTTCTATAATCTTTGCCCTTTATTCAAACGAATCATTAACCTAATATGGTACTGGGCAGACACATCTTTACTTTTTGACATTTTATCAATCATCAACCTCCATGTTCCTCATCTTTCCTTAAAGTAATAAAAATTCAAACAGTTATGCTTAAAGGACAAAATGTCAATTAACTCAAGCTTTTCCTTATTTAAAATCTTTGTAAAATTAAATAGTTACAATACAGTTCAATTTTAATTCAAATTTCTTAGCTTTTTTTTATAAAAATTCAAGAATTATCAATAAAAATAAATTTTCTATTTTAATTTCTCTTTCCCTCCCTTTATCGCACTTGCCTATAAAATGAAAAAGGGGACAAGTGGCATTCTAATTGCATATCCCCCCTCTTGTAATAACCATCTTTGTAATTTTTAAATAGAATGGAGGGATCATTATGAAAATGAAATGGATCATTATCGTCTTCTCTTTATTGTTCATCTGCGGCCCTTCATTTGGAGCAACTTTAAATCTTAGGGCAACATGGACCGCAAATACAGAGCCTGACATGAGAGAATACCGGCTTTACCGGACCGATGGAACGAGGACCCTCATCGGAACAATTGCACACCCCACGACCTCATATAATTTTACAATCACCGTTCCGGATAATTCCTCCGGGACATTAACCTTCGTCTTAACTGCTGTCGATACAAACAACAATCAAAGCGCGGACAGTACACCTGCATCGTATAACTATAATTTAGACACAATTCCACCAGGGGTTCCGAGAAACCTAAGTGTTCAAAATCAATAAAATCTGAAAAAAAGGAAATATTAGAAATTTTTAATGAGTGATTTTTAATTTGACTTTTAGACTTAAAAGGGAAATATAATACTAAAAAGTGGTAAAACTTTTCCACATTAATTGAAATACAATACAATATGTTTAGAAAATAAGAACCAAATCCTTCCCTCGCTCCTCTCGGTTTCGAGTCGCAACGACTTTTCAAAAGGAGGAAGGAGGGAGCTGAGTGGTTTCCAGCCGGCCTTGAAGAACTTCGTGGCACGGAACTACGGGGATTTCTAAAGGGGTAAATGAAATGGAGAGACATAAAAAATTCATATCGCATATCGTTTTATCCCTGCTGTTTTTAATCTTTCCCTTGTTTCTATCGCCACATTCATTCGGGGCAACGCTCAATCTCTCGGCTTCCTGGTCCTTAAATACAGAGCCGAACATAAGAGCGTATAAGCTTTTCAGGACGGATGGTACGAGAAGCCTGATTGCCACGGTTCCGCATCCGAACAATACCTGCAGTTTTTCAGTCACATTCCAGGACACCTACGCCGGGCCTATAACCTTCGTCTTAAGGGCGGTCAATACAAGCGACATCGAAAGTCCGGATAGCGGTCCGGTTCAATATGCCGGCCCTACGGTGACGATCGTTTCCACGAACAATACGGCAACAGAAAACCCTCTCACCAGCGGACTCTTTACGGTAACCCGCACAGGTTCAACCAGTTCGGCGCTGACCGTTTACTATACGGTGAGCGGAACAGCCACCCCACAGAGCGATTACAATCGCCTTCCCGGCAGTCTTACCATTCCCTCAGGTTCTTCCAGCGCTACCATCGCGGTGACCCCTGTTCGCAATACCATCGTAGAGCCTGATGAAACCGTTATTGTCGCACTGAATGCAAATGCGACCTACACCAGGGGCTCTTCCCAGAGCGCAACAGTCATCATCCGAGAAAATGGGGATCCGGGAGAAGAAACGGTCACTCCTCCAACCACCCCAACCCTTGGCGGGACCGCAACTTTATATACGGGTACACCCTATAAGTTTTCCACCGGCGGATCGTCTTCAAGTTTTGGTTCTCCCGTGGAGTATCAATTCAGTTGGGGAGACGGGACTTACTCGTCCTGGAGCTCTGCATTCCGGAATACCAGTACCGTATCCAAAACATGGCCGACTGCCGGAATTTACCAGGTGATGGCAAGAGCCCGAAGCAAAACGAATATGGATGTTGTCTCTGCGTGGTCGAATGTTCTCGTTGTTACGATTCAAGGGAGGCCGTTTATTCAGGTCACATCCCCGAATGGAGGGGAGAACTTAGTCGTTGGTTCTCAATACGACATCACCTGGAATTCGGCCTATTTGAACCAGGGCGGGACCGTTTACTTATTTTACTGGGTCGATGGAGCATGGCGTTCTATTGCAGCCTTATCGCCGGGCGCCGCTTCTTACCGCTGGACCGTTCCGAGACTGCCCGAGGCCGTGACCTCTCCCAAGCCGTCTTCAAGAAACAGATGGACCTCCGTGTGGGTCGGTAATTGGGTGAACGGAGCCTGGGAGGCTTTTGATTGGAGCGATCAGAGCTTCAGAATTCTGTATGACGGATGGGTATGTAAGCTCTCCGGAGCGGATCAGGGAGGAGCAACCCTCGTATTTGATGATAATGGCTTCGCGGGCTATGGAATCTCATTGAAGTGGGGGATGTTTGAGATCGACGGGACTTACAATATCGTCGATACGAAAGGCACCCTGAACGGGGACTTTACGATCCGCGATTTTAATACGGGAGCTTCATTGAGCAGCGGTCCTTTTACGGGGAGTGTCGATTCGAGTTCTAAGAAATTGACACTCAGTTTACCCACCCCGGACGGGACGTTGAGTTTATCAGGAGCGCGGTTTGTGACTGATCCATCGATCCCGGTGGATTGGACCGGGGCTCTTTCAGGGAGCGCAAGCGGAATCCTTACCTCTTTTGAGATTAATCCTTATGAACCGGAGGGTGAGATTTACACTCATGTGTTTGAGTTTTCGGGATCGGGCGCTTTGGCCGAGGGCGGCTCCATCAGCATTGAAGGAAATTTTTATTACACCTCGACCGCCAACTCTTTTGGAATTACGACCAATGTTTATGGAATCTATCAGATCACCGGGGCCAGGAATGAGTCCGGCGTGTTGACGGGGAGCCTGAAGCCTCCCAGCGTAAGGATTCAGGGGTCATACAGTTTTAGCCTGGTGAGCGATAATGGGAATAAATATACACTGAAAGGAAATATACTGGCACAGTAATTTAACTATTCTGATAAGTGTTGCTTTACATCAAGCCTCCAAGGCGGTTCCCTTGGAGGCTTGATGTTTATTGACGAAGTATGGCACTGAAAGCTTTCACCCAAATTGAGCGATTCACCCTATTTCACAAGGGAGGCAGAGATGCTCAAACCCTTTTAGAATTTAGTTCGTTAAACGTTTTGGCAATCGACCTTAATTTTTCACCAAGCAGGTGATGATTGAACAGGCCCCGTGGTTGATTCACCCAGCCAAGATAATCCCGCTAAAAGACTTTTCCGCCTCCCCGCCCCCGTTGTGAAGGATAAAACAATCGCTCAAGTTGGGTTTCAGGTATTGTTTAATTTTGGTTTAACTCTTTTCCTGGAGCCAGGTGGAGATATATTTTGAGAACACCCTAAAGTCGTCAAGGTTTTGGAGGGTCTCAAAAAGCCTGAGCACATCAAATTCATTGGGTAAACCCCGTTAGAAGGACGAAGTTCTTCTAACGGGGTTTACTAAAAAATTTGTCGCTGTAGTACTAATAAACTTGCAAAATATCTCCAATTTTGATTAAATGAGTTATAATTGAAGTAAAAAATAACTGGGCCGAAACCCATTTATTCTGTTCGAAGTCATAGACGAATAGGTTTAAAAAAGCTGAAGATGGAAAATATTCAAACCCGCATCACGACGTTTTTGCTTGAAAAAGGATGGATTCAGAAAGAGGTCCTGGAAAAGAGCGATTTTCCATCAAAGGATTCAGGGAATGTGTCGGTCTTGGAAGAATTTGTCCACTCTGGAATTCTGACCGAGGAACAGCTCAGGAGCGCTCTCGAAGATTTTTTCGGAGTGCCTTTTGCACGTGAAGAGGATTATCCAAAGGAGCCGGTTCTGATCAATCCTCTTTCGGTCCAATTTATGAAGGAGTCGAAGTTTGTCCCTGCCCGTCTCGAAGAAAATGAACTAACGATCATTATGGGCAATCCCCTGGATTATTACGTTCTCGACGCGATTCGCGTGGCCACCCGTTATAACATCCGCGTCCTTGCCGGACAGGAGAGACAGATCTTAGAGACGATCGAGCGGTATTACGGACTGGGCACAACCCCCATGGAGAGAATTATTGAAGATATGGAGAGCCTTCCCGAATACCGGATCGATGAAGAGGAAAGCGTTGATCACCTTCTCGACATGGCCTCTGAAGGACCCGTCATCCGTCTGGTCAACCTTGTTATTTCAAGAGCGATTGAAGCAAGGGCGAGCGACATCCATTTCGAACCTTTCGAAGACCAGTTCAGGGTTCGGTACCGTATTGACGGGGTGCTCCACGACGTTGAATCTCCTCCTAAAAGGCTTCAGGCAGCCATCGTTTCGCGCGTCAAGATCATGGCTAAACTCAATATTGCCGAAAGACGCCTTCCTCAGGACGGCCGAATCATGCTCAGGGTGAAAGGGAAGGAGATCGATTTCAGAGTCTCCTCTATCCCCACCATCTATGGAGAGAGTCTCGTCCTCAGAATACTGGATAAGTCGAGCATTGTTTTAGACATCGAAATACTGGGATTTCCTGAAGATATCCTGCTTGACTTTAGAGAGATGATTCAGAGACCCTATGGGATCATTCTGGTCACCGGGCCCACGGGCAGTGGGAAGACAACAACCCTTTACTGTGCTCTTGAGAAGATCAACTCTCCCGATAAGAAGATCATTACCGTGGAAGACCCTGTCGAATATCAGCTCAAGGGAGTGAATCAGATTCAGGTGAAGCCATCCATCGGGCTCAACTTTGCCAATGCCCTGCGGTCTATTGTCCGTCAGGACCCGGATGTGATCCTCATCGGAGAGATCCGGGACACGGAGACAGCGGATATTGCCATCCACGCCGCACTGACCGGGCATCTGGTGTTCAGCACCCTGCATACGAACGATGCGCCGAGCGCCATCACCCGATTAATTGATATGGGGATCGAAGATTACCTTCTCTCCTCCACCATCATCGGCGTTTTAGCACAACGCTTGGTTAGAGTCGCCTGCCCCCATTGCAGGATTCCTTATCTGCCCAATCCAGCCATCCTGAAGGAATTGCAAGTAGGAGGGAATGACCTTCCAGGCATTGATTTCTTTGACGTGAAAGGGTGTTCGAGCTGTTCCTTTACCGGATACACGGGTAGAACAGGGATCTTTGAGCTTTTTAAAATCACGGATGAGGTTCAGAGGCTCATTCTCGAGAAGAAAGGCTCCCATATCCTGAAAGAGATCGCTCGAAAGAATGGCATGAGAACTTTGAGAGAGGATGGGTGGTTGAAGGTGAAAGAGGGGAGGACAACCGTTTCAGAAGTTCTAAGGGTTACCCAGGAAGACGCCCGGTAGATTTTCGATGGTGACTGCAAAGCCCGTATGGATTAGGTTCTTCCGGTTTTCGTATGGGTGCTTTTCCTCCTCTTAAGTATGAGAGGGGGTGAGGGGGAGTTATGAAATACCTTCAGAATGACCCGTCATTAAAGCAACGACGAAGGGAACTGAGGCGTAATCAGACGGATGCGGAAAAGGCCCTTTGGGCATATCTCCGAACCAAGCAGCTCTATGGAATGAAATTTTTTTGCCATACAGCATTGGGCCTTATATTTTAGATTTCTATTGTCCAAACATGAAACTCGCAGTAGAATTAGACGGGGGGCAGCACAACCGAGGCGAGGCTAAGAAATATGATGCCGTTCGTTCAGAATACCTGGAAGTCAAGGGGATTGAGGTCATGCGGTTTTGGGACAATGAGGTATTGCTTGATATGGAAAGCGTCCTATCTGAGCTGGGACGAAAAGTAACCCCTCCCTACCTCCCCTCGGTTTCGAGTCGCAACGACTTATCCTAAGGGGAGGTGACCCACTCAATTCCCGGATGAACTTTGGTTTAAGGTCATGGGTTAAGGTTACGGTGACGAAGCTCGTATCGGTGAACGGCAACGGTTACGTAAAAAACATTAAAAGACGACGGACATAACCTTTTTAAGACGATACGGGTCCCGCGAAGCGCGGGATTGCCGTAACCGTTGAACGGACTCCTTATTTTCTAATTAATGGCCCATGTCCGGGGGACGCCCACGAACCATGAAAATCCGTAACCCCCCTCTATTCCCCCCTTAGTTTAAGGGGGGATGAAGGGGGGTTAGAGATTTTATTTTCTAACTGATATGGCAGAGTTTATTTATAAAGCCGCCACACTGGATGGACAGACCGTTGAAGGAGCGATGGATGGTAAGGATGAGCGAGCCATCATCTTGAGCCTTCATCAGATGGGCTATATTCCGATCCGTATCAGCCCTGCGGAGTCAAAGGAGGAGAGATGGCGGGCGTCCGCTCTTATCCCGAGACGGGTTGGCATCAGGGACTTGCTTGTCTTTACCCAGGAGTTCTCAACGCTCCTCTCATCGGGATTGCCCATCGATCGAAGCCTCAGGATTCTTGGAAGTTTATCAGAAAACAGGAAATTAAGGGAGACGGTGAAGGATGTCCTGCAACGGGTGGAAGGTGGAAGTTCTCTTGCGGAAGCTCTGGGCTCTCATCCAAGGGTTTATCCCAAGCTCTATGTCAATATGGTCAAGGCAGGGGAGGCAGGCGGGTTTTTAGAAACAATCTTTTCACGGTTGAGCCATTATCTCCAAAGCGCTAAAGAGGTGAGGGAAACACTGGCGTCGGTGATGATCTATCCCCTCATCCTCACCTTCGTCAGCGGGGCTTCGATTGTCATCCTGGTGACGTTTGTGGTTCCAAGGTTTGCAAAGATCTTCTCCGATATGGGACAGGCGATCCCCCTCCCCACGCAGATTGTGCTTGGGATCAGCCATGTTATTAGAGACTACTGGTGGATTGGAGTAGGCGGGTTTTTTTTAATTTATTCCGTTTTGAAGGTCTATACCCAGCAGGAGGAGAGAAAGGCCCGCTGGGACAGGTTCAAATTGAAGTGGATCATTGTCGGAGGCCTTATCCAAAAGGTGGAGGTTGCCCGGTTTGCAAGGACCCTTGGCACTCTGCTCCAGAGCGGCGTCTCCATTTTGCCTGCCCTCAATCTGGTCAAGGAAGTTTCGCAGAATCGAGCGGTCTCCAGGGCCATTGGGACGATCCACGACCGGTTAAGAGAAGGGAAGGGCGTCTCGAAATCGCTGGAGGAGACAGGCGTCTTTCCCCCCCTTGCCGTGCATATGATCGGAGTGGGTGAGGAGACAGGCAAGCTCGACGAAATGCTCATCAAAGTCGCTGAAGTTTATGAGGAGAATGTCCAGAATGCTTTAAAACGGTTTGTTTCCCTCCTGGAACCTGCAGTGATTCTGCTCATGGGGGGGGTGGTAGGGTTTATTGTCATATCCATGCTTTTAGCCATCTTCAGCATCAATGAGATACCGTTTTAATGAAAATATTTTAGGTTAAGGCTATGGTTAGGATGCCGGTTTGGGCAAAGTGAAGGGGTAAAGTGAAATCCTTAAGACCCATGACCTGACCCATTAACAAAACTGGCATCTTAGCTTTGACCTTCAAACCAACGACTTTTATTTTATATGGGGATTGAGAGGGAATAATGAAAAAGACGAAACATGGAGGAGAGCGCGGTTTTACACTGATCGAGATCATGATTGTCGTCATCATCATCGGTCTCTTAGCGGGCCTGGTTGGTCCCCGCCTCTTTGGAAAGTTGACGCAGGCGAAACAGAAGGCGGCAAAGGCTCAGATCGAGCTCTTTGGGACTGCTCTCGATGCGTTTCGGCTTGATGTGGGAAGATACCCCACTACCGAAGAAGGGCTGAAGATTCTGAGGGAGAAACCTTCCGGAGTGGACATGTGGAAAGGTCCCTACCTTCCCAAGGAAATTCCTGTTGATCCCTGGGGAAAGGCCTATATCTACAAGAGTCCTGGGGAGCATGGAGAGTATGACCTACTCTCCTTTGGGCTCGATGGGGTAGAAGGAGGAGAGGGCGAGAATCAGGATGTGGCAAGCTGGAAGGATACTGTGAAATGAGAAAAGGTTTTACCCTGGTCGAGCTTATCATCGTCATCATCATCCTAAGTATATCCATCGCCCTGGTTTCTCCCTCTCTATTGCGCCTCTCGAAGACTGCCGAATTGAGGAGCACCGCCCAGAAGATTGCTGCCATTCTCAGAAACAGTCGGAGTGAAGCGGTGAACAAGGGAAGGATCTATCAGATTCTGTTTCATACTGAGCTGAGAGAAGTGAAGGTCCGGTGGATGAAGGCCAACGAGGAAGAGAGCGAAGGAGAAGAGAAGAAGGAGAGGCCATCCACTCCAGCCTATGCCTTTCCTGAAGGAATCTTTATCAAAGAGGTGGAGTTGAAGGGGACGCAATACGATTCCGAACTTCCGGCAATCGAATTCTACCCCAATGGCGGGTCGAATGGGGGTTCGTTTCTTTTAGAAGCTGAAGATCGTAAAGGGTACCGGATCAAGGTTCATTTTCTCACAGGTATGGTGGAGATTATAAAGGTTTGAATAAAATGGAGAGAAGAGGAGTTATTGGCAGACACAAAATTGTAAGGGCATCGATTTATAAAATCCCTCCTAACCTCCCTTTTCCAAAGGGAGGAAATGCCCCTCTTTGGAAAAGTCGGAATGGTTCACCCATACCCGTTTGTTCAAAGATTTTTAATAGACCTGGATTTACCCTGATCGAAGTGGTCATCGGGCTGGCCATCCTGGGTGTGGGGCTGATGGTGATCATGGAACTCTTTGCCGGTGGGCTTCGATTAGGCAGGGTTTCAGAGGAATATACGAAGGCCGTCAATTTGGGTCGGATGAAGCTGGAGGAGGTTTCTCTCAATCCATCTGGTGAAGAAGGGGTGGAGGAGGGAGAGTTCAACGAGGCTTTTCGCTGGAAGGTTGAAACGAAAAAGGTTGATCTCCTTCCTTTTGAAAGGAATACCGATTTTAAACCCCCGATAGAACTTTTCCATGTAAAGGTCGATGTCATTTGGAAGTCGGGGGTGAAGGAGAGGTCTCTTGGGCTGGAATCGTTTAGGGCGGTCAAATTGAAAGACGATGAGAAGAAGAGCTAAATTCCTTTTTTAATGTGTTAAGCAGATCAATTTGCCTTCTTGAAAAGAAAACATTCATGAATCAATTGATTAAAAGAATCATAACAAAATCCCCCTTTATCCCCCTTTTCCAAAGGGGGAGTTTCCTATTTCCTCCCTTTGGCAAAGGGAGGTTAGGAGGGATTTTACAAGGAAATTTTCAAACAGTTACATTGTTACGATTAAACAAACACACCTGGTTAGAACCAAGAATTTGTAAATTATCTGGGTTCACGCTGATTGAGGTGGTGGTCAGTTTGACCATCCTCGGATTTATCCTGCTGATCATTTTTGGGGCTTTCCGTTTGGGACTCTCGTCGTGGGATAGAGGAGAATTGATTAAAGAGGAATACCAAAACATCCGGATCGTTTCTGACTTGATGACCAAACAGGTCAAATCAGTCGTCCCATATAAAGTCCGGACTAAAAAAGCGGAGGGCGATTACTTAGCCTTTGAGGGGAAAGCCCAGTCCGTCAAATTTATCTCAACCGTTTCCGGTAAGGTACATACAACCGATGGGCTTGTTTATACGGTTTATCAGTTCAAGGAGGGCAAGTCGAACGAAGGTCGACTTATCCTCTATGAGCAGAGGGTTCTAAACCGGGATTTCTTCGAAGAGGAACCGAAAGAGGAGGAGGGGATCCCACTTATCGAAGGGGTTTCAAAGGTCCTATTCGAGTATTACCAGGAAGAAGATGCGACAAAGGAACAGACCGAGGCATGGTTGGAGGAGTGGAACGCCAAGGAGAAGAAAGAATTGCCAAAGTGTTTGAGAGTGGCGTTGAGCCTTAAGAAACCGGACGGGAGTGACTCCTCTTTCACCCTTGTCCTTCCGATCTCTGCTTTTCAATATGAAGAGGTCACGAGACCTCCCGTCATGAGAAGGAGAATCCAGGAGGGCGTCAAGTGAAAAAGGGAGAAACAGGCGTTGCCCTGATCATGGTGTTATGGGTGATTGCGATCCTCTCCGTTGTTGTTCTGGAGTTCAGTTTCGGGATGAGGACCGAAGCGAATCTCGCGAAGAACTTTAAAGAGGAGGCTTCCCTTTACGCATTAGCCGATGGAGGGCTTCAACGGGCCATCGTCGAGTTGATCTACAAACATGATTCCCGTATCCAACAGAAAAGAAAGGTGATGAAAATAGAGGAGATTCCTCCTGGAAAAGAAGAGTGGCGCACGGATGGAAGGCCCAACACGATTTCATCCAGCATGGGGAAATGTGAAGTCAGGATACTGGGAGAGGACGGAAAGATCAATATCAATACCGTTTCAGACACTCTGCTCAGGAAGATCATCGGCAATATGGGATTCGTGGGGGAAGCAAGAGACGTCGTCGTTGACTCCATCCTGGACTGGAGGGACCCTGATGATTTCTACCGCCTCAACGGAGCAGAGAATGATTACTACCAATCCCTTCCCAACCCTTACGAGTGCAAGAATGGGAACCTTGATACGATTGAGGAACTGTTGCTCATCAAGGGAGTGACACGGGATCTCTTCCATGGGAAGAGGAAGCAGGAGGAGGATGGAAAGTCGGAAAAGATTGGGCTGAAGGCTATCTTTTCTATCTACGCCTCCGGAGAGCAGGTCGATATCAATAGCGCCTCTTCCCTGGTGATGAGAATGGTTTGGGGAATTCCCAAGGATGTTGCTCAACGGTTGGTCAAAGCGAGAGAAGAGAAACCGTTTGAGAACCAAGTGGATATGGTCCGGCGTGTTCCGGAGATGGCCCCTTTCATCGGGGAAATCGGAGGTTGGATTGTTTACCAGCCCAGGAGGGCGTATTATACGATCGAATCAACAGCCATCGGTCAGGGGGAGGCGGTTCGGAGCCTGAAGGCGATCGTCAAAATCGACGCGCGGGAAAAAAAGGGTTATAAAATTATTCAGTGGATTGATGCGGTCTGGTAAGGGGAGATGAAGGCAAGGGATTGGAAATTCGAATATCGAAGCACAAAATTCGAAATAAATCCGAACTTCAAATGTTCCAAATTCGAAACAAACAGACCACAAAAACACGTTTTGGTCATTTGAAATTTAAATTTTGGTCATTGTTTCGGATTGATCAGAGACGGATGCTTCGCCCGATATTCGGATTTCGGATTTTTACCACGGCTTAGCTACATGATATCCCCCGTGTCCAGGAGTCTGACTTATGGGTAAGGATAAGCTTAGGTTCAGAGGGATGAAGGGGAGTAACTTCTATCGATAGCAACCGAGGGGTCGTGATGCCACTTTTCCGTAGCGGTTTTGGGATTGATTTCAGGCCGAATCACCTGGTTTTCACGCTGCTGAGGAAATCTCCGGGGAAGATCAGGGTGGTGGACTGCGCCATCCATCCTATACCGTCGGAAGAGCAGAAGGAGGAATGGGAGACTCAGGCGGTGGGCCTAATCAATGGTTTCATCCTGAAACATGGCATCAAAAGGGATGTGGCATCGGTTGCAATTCCCAGGGCGAAGACAGTGGTCCGATTTATCCGACTTCCCATCGCTACCCGGGAGAACCTGCGAAAGGTCCTTGAGTATGAGACGCCTCGATATACGCCTTTTGAAAAAGAGGATGTCTATCTGGACTATCACCTTCTTAAAGAAGAGAAGGAATGGATTTCTCTCATTGCCGTTTTCGCGAAGAAATCGGATATTGACACTTACCTCTCTTTGTTAAAAAAAGTTGGGATTAGACCTCTCTCCATTCAGATTCCATCGATCGCCGGCCTCAACCTATTCACTTTTAATAGACCCGCTGGAGAGAAGGAGGTCTCTGTTCTGTTCGATGTGAACGAGCCCTATTTTGAAATGAACCTGATGGAAGGAACGGTTTGGAAAGAGAGTTTCCATCTCCCTACGGCTCCGGAAGATGCGGGTTTGAAGATGGTGGAGACCTATCAACGACTAAGAGTGGAAACTCCTTCTGCAAAGCCAAACTTTTTTATCTTTGGGTTCGATGCGGATGAAGCCCTCGTGGCCTCCTTGAAGAAGATAGACGGGATTAACGGTGTTTTCACGCCGCCGATGGATCGGATGAAACTACCCGGTAATTCGTCCTTGATTTCGAAGGCCTATGCTTCGGTCGGAATTCCTTTAGCCGGGGTGATTCAACCCGAGATTCCTCTCACTCTCCTTCCCACGGAGATGAAGAAGAGGGAAAGGCCGATCGGGAAGTTTCTCCTCATCCTTTCCATCTCTCTGGCGGTTCTGATCGGAGTCCTTCAGGGGGGGAAGAGTTACTACCAGTATCGCGATGAGTTGAGATACCTCAACGAGGAGATCAAAAAGAGAAAACCAGAGGTGGAAACGGTCGAGAAGCTACAGAAACAGCGGGAATCCCTTAGCAAAGAGCTCGCCGAATTGGAGAAGATTCACTCGGAAGAGATCAGCAAGATCGAAATGCTCAAAGAACTGACCCGCCTTTTACCTCCAACGGCGTGGGTTTGGAATTTAAAATACAATGGGAAAGAGGTTGAGATTAGCGGGTTTGCGGATTCTGCGTCCGACCTCATCTCATTGATTGATAAATCCCCTTTTTTTGATAAGGTGGAGTTTATGGCTCCGGTGACCAAAGAGAGGCAGGTAAAACCCGAAGGGGCACTGGAGAAGGAACGGTTCAAAATCAAAGCGAGAATCGAAGCAAGGAAGACAAGCCCTTGAGACAGCTCTTTTTTTTGCGGAAAATTAAGATTTCACAAAAACGGATCTTCTGGATTCTGATCGGGGTGGTCCTCATTGTTCTCATTCTCTCCCTTGGGATTTTTCCCATGGTTGAATCCACCCGGAAGATGGAAGAAGAGATTGCCTTGAAGAAAAAGGTACTGTTAAAATATTCAGAATTTCTTCAAAAAAGAAAGACCGTCGAAGAAGAACTGAGCCTGGTACAGAAGAAGCATGAAGAGGTTCAGAACCGCTTCCTTCCCGGGGAAACCCCTCAACTGGGCGCCGCCCATCTGCAGGATATGGTGAAGAAGCTTCTGGAGAAGAACGGGATGACCATCCGGAGTTTTAGGGTTCTGGAACCAAAGGACATTCTTCCGTACAGAAAGATTTCGGTTCACACCGATTTCAACCCTGTGAACAATATGTTGAGCCTGACCCAATTCATTCATGATATCGAAAACAATGAAAAGGAATTGATGATATCGGATATGGATCTCCTCGTCCCCAATCCGAGGATGCCCAATAATATTCAAGGAAGTTTTGTCATCTCCGGATTGATGAAGATGAGTGAGGTGAAAGGAAAAGGGAGGGAAAGATGAAAGATCATCAATTCAATAGGTTGATCTTGCTTCTCGCAATCTTGATTCTTTTGGCCACAGGAAGTGGTGAGCCCTGGACCGTTGCTATTCCTTTTGCATTCGGTAGAGATGAGGCCAAAAAACCGGAACTCCAAAAGGATAAGAAGGTGGAGGTGCCTTCGCCACCGCCCGGGACCAACAGCGGGCCATCGAATATGCCATACACCGGGTTGGCTGAAAAGAATATCTTCAACCCCGAAAGGAAGGAATTCCCAATTTTTTCAGCGCCGGAAGCCGCCAAAAAACCTCAAGTGAGACCTCAGATCGTTTTATATGGGGTGACTCTTGCAGGGGATTATCAAGCGGCCTCCCTTGTTCAAACAGGAAGAGTTATAAAAAAAGGAGAGAGGGAGATTATGACCCTCAGGATAGGGGAGCAGATCGGAGAATATCGACTTACAAAGATCATGCCGGATCGGATTGTCCTGGAAGGAGAGGGCGATTCCTTTGATGTTCTCCTTAACGATCCGTCCAAGCCAAAGCAGAGGACGGTTGTTAAAACGGAGACCAAGCCAGCAGTCGTGACCACTACTCTTCCAGGGCCTTCGCCGGGGCCCATTGTTGAACCACCTAGGCCGGGGATTCCAGGGCCTCCAATGCCCCCGACAACTCCAACGCCCCCAACATTTCCAAGGCCAGAGGTTCAGAGACCGGTGACTTCAGCACCAGTTCCTCAGCCTGTAACACCTGGGTCGGTTATGCCCCCAACTCCGACCACGCCGACAACGTCTCCTACGGCACCCATTTATCTTCCAAGAAGGGGCAGTCGGGTGGTACCAACTACACCAGGAATTCCCACTCCACAGCCTCCGGGTCAACCCGAGGGGCAGGGGAGCCCATAGAGAAGGGAGAATGGATCATGGGAACACGAACTATTTGGAGAGGAATTCTCATACTCTTTCTGATCACTGGGATTATTGGATGCGCGGGGATGGATAAGAGTGTGAAGTCCAAGCCGAGTGGGAAGGAAATGAAGAAAGAAACGGGAGTGGCTCAACCCGGGGTTGAAAAGCCATTACAGCCAACCGCAAGTCAGGCTGGCCCAGCGGTTTCAACTCCTCCCCAGCCCACTCTTCCAGTTGTTGCTCAGCCAACAGCCCCGGCAACGGCCCCACCCACTCGTCCTTATCCAACGATAACCCCTCCGGCTCCCACAAGACCTGCGGAGCCACGGAGCGGCCCGGGAGTTGTCTTCAACTTTGATAATGCCGATATCTATGAAGTGATCCGGGTCATGGCAGAGATTCTGAAGATTAATTACCTTGTTGATCCGCGCGTCAAAGGGGTGGTCACGATCCGAACAACCGGTCAGATTACGGCAGACGAGATTCTGCCTATTTTCCAATCTATTCTGAGGCTCAATGGAGCGACCGCAGTCAAGAAAGACAACCTTTATGAGATCGTTCCCTTCAGCGATGCTAAAAAATTATATATCCCTCCCGCGGACCGTATCGAGCCGGGGAAATTGAGTCCTGAGGGGCGATATATGATTCAGATCATTCCCCTGAAATATATCCCTGTGACCGAAGTCTCGAAACTACTGAAACCTTTCCTCTCCGATGGTGCGGATATCGTGGAGCATCCTCCCCATAATCTTCTGATCCTGGGAGACATTGCCTCCAATGTGAGAAAGGCTCTGGAGATGGTCGGGCTTTTTGATATGGACATCTTCAGCGATTTGAGGGTGCGAATCTACCCTGTTCTTAACGCCGATGTCGCGGAAATTGCCAAAGAGATGGAACGTATCTTCTCGTCTTTCGAGGTTTCCGTGAAGTCAGGCAGAGGCGTCGGGATCACCTTCACCCCCATCATCAGGGTCAATTCGCTGCTTGTCGTAAGCTCCATTCCCAACATCTTCGAAAAAGTAGAGGGATGGCTCAGGGAGCTGGATCGGGCTCCAGCAGAGGCAACCAAGTTAGGTGTCTTTGTCTATTACGTCCAGAATATGAAGGCCAAGGACCTTGCCGATGTCTTAAAACAGATCTTCATGGGAATCAAAGAGAAGAAAGAGGAGTTTAAACAGAAAGTCGCAGACGCCACACCTCGAGGTGTGAAACCCTTGCCCCCTGGAACCCCCCCTGCTACTCCCCAACCCCCTGCTGAGGGAGGGGCCGCTCCAGAAGGGGAAATCAATATTGCCGTTGATGAAACAAACAATGCGCTCGTCATTAGAGCCTTCGCAAGAGATTATAAAGGTATTCTTGAAACGATCAAGAAGCTCGATATCTATCCGAAACAGGTTTTAATTGAAACTTTCCTCGCGGATATCTCCCTTGACGATTCGGTCAAATACGGGATTGAATGGGCGAGGTTCCTCTCGAGCAAAACTCCAAATGCCCAGGAAGTTGTCATGGGATCAAGGCCTCCTGCCGATCCTTTCAGCGCAGCCCTTCCGACAGAAAAATTTATTCGATATTCTATCGTTGAATTGGGAGGAAGGGTATCCGCTGCAGTTCATGCAGCAGCCGCTGACAACCGGTTGAACGTGATCTCTTCACCTCACATTCTGGCTTCAAATAATAAGGAGGCCAAAATTCAAATCGGAACTTCAGAACCCATCTTAACCAATACTTACACAACGACCTCCACTTCTCCAATTAATCTTGTTGAAGGTTCAATTGAATACAAAGATGTTGGTATCATTCTCACCGTTACTCCCCGTATCAGTGATGGAGGTTTAATCACACTGGAGATCCAGGTCGAGAAAAGCAATGCAGATGTGAAAACTGTTTTTGGCCGTCCGGATGTTCCATTCTTCAATAAAACGACGGCCAAAACCGTTCTGTCCGTGCTGGAAGGGCAGACGATCGTCATCGGTGGACTGATGGAAGGAGAAATAAAAAGAAATAAAGGGGGTGTTCCACTCTTGAGTAAAATTCCCCTCCTTGGCGCGCTTTTTGGAACTCACGACTATGGAGATAAGAAAAGAGAGTTGATCCTTTTAATGACCCCTCACATCATCACCGACCATCTCCAATCGCGGACCGTTACGGATGAGTTCAAAGAAAAACTAGAGGGACTCAAGAAGGAGTTGAAAAAATGGGAGGATAAAGCGGGGAAGGAGGAGGGAAAGAAATAGGCCCGGATCAACCATACGGTTCCTCGTCACCGCCCTCGATGGAGGGGTTGAATTCTGAGTAGGGGTGTGTTAGTTTTAAATAAATTATAACTGAGGTTATGAAATGGCAAAGAAGTGTGAAATCTGTGGCAAGGGGCCTGTTTTTGGACACAATGTGAGTCACGCCAACAATAAGACCCGAAAAGTCTGGTATCCCAACCTCCACAAGGTGAAGGCGATTAAAGAAGGACGGACGGTTCAGGTGAAGATCTGTTCCCGTTGCCTTCGCTCCGGTGCGATCACCAAAGCCGCCTGATTTTTAATAGTCGTATCGTCAAATAGTCGTATCGTCGTATAGTCTTAATGTTTTATCGTTTTTGGACTAAAAGACTATAAGACTATTTGACTATGAGACTATACGACTATATGACTACTTCAGGCTTCTCCCTGTGATTCGATTTTCATCCTTTCCACGCGGTGAACCCCTTTTATCTTTTCAAGGCTTTTGATCACTTTTTTCAAATGGTTTAAATCCCGGATCTGCAGCTCGAAAGTCCCAATGGCCCTCCGGTCATCCGTCGTTTCCACTCTCGCATTGGTGATATTGGCTTCGTTAGAAGCAATGGAGCTGCTGATCTCTGCCAGCAATCCCTTCTTGTCCTCAGAATAGATACGGATCCGGACAGGATAACTGTATTCCTTTGTCGAATCCCATTCGACCTCTACCTTCCTATTCGGGTCTTCATCCACCATGGACTGACAATCGATCGAATGGATGGTGACGCCGCGTCCCCGGGTGATAAACCCCACGACCCTATCTCCCGGGACGGGGTTGCAGCACCCTGCATAGCGGACCATCACGTTATCGATTCCCTTGATGAGGAGAGCGTCTTTCTGTCCGGTCCGGGTGATTTTTTGAATAAGACTTTTCAAACGGCTTTCGTCCTGTTCCTCTTTCTGCTCTAACTTTTCAGGAGGAAGGATTTTTCCAATGATCTGGTTGGCAGTGACCTTTCCGTAACCGACAGCGGCGATCAGATCCTCTGCCGCTTGGAAGCTGAATTCTCCGGCTACCCTTGCCAGCTCTCCAGACTTCATCAACTTGGCCTGATAGAGATTATATTTTCGGAGTTCCTTGTCCAGGATCTCTTTCCCGAGGGCAATTGATTTTTCTCTCTCCTCGGATTTGAACCACTGCCGGATCTTGGCTTTAGCCCGCGAGGTTTTGGCAAACTTGAGCCAGTCCTTGCTCGGCTTCTGATTAGGAGAAGTCAGGATCTCAACCGTATCTCCGCTTTTAAACTCATATTTCAGGGGGACGATCTTTGCATTCACTTTTGCCCCAATACAATGATTTCCGATATCGGAGTGGATGCTGTAAGCGAAATCGACCGGAGTAGCCCCAATAGGAAATTCTTTCACTTCGCCTTTTGGGGTAAAGATGTAGACCTCGTGAGGAAAGAGGTCCACCTTGACGCTTTCAATAAATTCCTGATCATCCTTCAGATCGCGCTGCCATTCGAGGAGCTGTCGCAGCCATGTAAACCGTTTGTCATCCGCTTCGTCTAAGGGTTTCCCTTCTTTATATTTCCAGTGAGCGGCAATGCCTTCCTCGGCAATCCGATGCATCTCCTGACTTCGAATTTGTATCTCAATCCGTTCACCGTATGGTCCGATGGCAGCGGTGTGGAGCGATTGGTACATGTTCTCTTTGGGGAGACCGATATAGTCTTTGAATTTACCGGGGATGGGTTTCCAGATGGAGTGGATGATGCCCAGAACATCATAACAATCCTTGATGCTTTCGACGACGACCCGGAAGGCCGTGATATCGTAGACCTGATCAAAATCGATATTCTGATCCTTCATCTTGAGATAGATGCTGTATATCTGTTTGAGCCGGCCGGCCACTTCTCCCTTGATCTTATTCTCGTAAAGTTTCTTCATCAGGGTTCGCTTCACTTCTTCGATATAGCGATGCCGCTCTTTCTCTTTTTTGGCGATCTTTTGCTGTATCTCTCCATAGATATCCGGATAGAGGTGCTTAAAGGCAAGATTTTCCAGCTCTGTTTTGATCCAGTCAATACCAAGGCGATTCGCCAATGGAGCATAGATATCGAGCGTCTCCTGGGCGATCTCCGCCTGTTTCTCCGGAGTGTGGTATTGAAGCGTCCGCATATTGTGGAGGCGGTCAGCGAGCTTGACCAGGATAACCCGTATATCCTTCACCATGGCCAGGATCATCCTCCTGAAATTTTCCGCTTGACTTTCCTCGGACGACTTGAGCGACATCCTGCTGATCTTGGTTAATCCTTCGACCAGCTGGGAAACTTCCCCTCCGAAGTTTTCGCGGATCTCCTCGGGTGTGGTTAAGGTGTCCTCAACAGCATCATGGAGAAGGCCCGTGGCCAGGGTGGCGACATCGAGTCGCATCTGGGTGAGAATGCCAGCCACTTCAAGTGGGTGAGTGAGGTAAGGTTCGCCGGATAAGCGGACCTGGCCAAGATGGACTTTGGCGGAGAAGACATAGGCCTTTTTAAGGAGGTCTGTGTCGGCATTGGGATTGTAGGAGGCCAACCGGTCCAAAATGTCATTGAATCTCAACATCTCAAATTTATCTTACTACAAAGGATAGAAAATTCAAATATCTTTCTTTGCCAAATCGTTTCATCCACGTTGTCATCCATCTTCCCCCTCATAAGAGACTGTGTCGTAATTCAGTTCATGGTTCGAGAGCCTCACCACGAAAGGACTACGACGTGTTAAAAATCAACCAATTAACCGTTCGTCTTGAGCATGTCGAAGGGCGAATGGCTAATTGCGACACAGTCTCCTAATGAGAGGTTACCCGCTCAATTTCAGAATGAACCTATAAAAGTTTTGACAGGGGAATGAATGGACTCTATAATAAGTTCCGGTTCTTTCAAATAACCCCTCCACACCTCCCCTTAAGATAAGGGGAGGCTGGGTGGGGTTATTTATAGACGGGTAGAGGTTTCCGACTTAATGACAAAGTGAATTTTAATCTCTGTATATAATTCCTGAGGTTTGAATGAAACGGTGGTTGATAGGGGTATTCATTGGTATCGGTGTGGCTGCACTGATATTTTATCTATACCTGCAAAACCAGATCGTGGAGCCTCCCCATATCAACGTTTCAGGCAATATCGAGACGACTGAGGTGAACCTTGGGTTTAAAATTTCCGGAAGAATTGTCCAGATTTCTGTCCAGGAGGGAGAATGGGTTGAAAAAGGGAACGTGATCGCCCGTTTGGATGATGAAGACTTGCGGCAGCGGCTTGAATTGGCACGGGCGACATTGAGATCGTCCCAGGCGCGATTAGAAAAATTGCTTGCGGGATCGAGGCCGGAAGAGATTAAGGAGGCAGAAGCTAACCTCCAGCAAGCCCAGTTTGATTTTGAGAATAAGAAGGTTCAATATGAACGGATGAAGACCCTTTTTGATGGGCGGGTCATTCCGAGAGAGACTCTGGATAATGCAGAAGCGAGATTCAAGATTGCGAAAGCGGCATTAGAGGGGGCAACCGAAATCTATAAAAAGGTGAGGGAAGGGCCAAGAAAAGAGGATATTGAAGATGGAAGGGCTCAGGTGGAGCAAGCACGCACCTCATTGAGGCTGGCAGAAACACAGCTCAGTTATGCCACTCTTCGATCTCCGCTCTCAGGGATGGTGCTCGTTAAATCGGCGGAGGTGGGAGAGGTGGTCAATCCGGGAACATCTATTCTCACTCTTGCCGATATTGTCAATGTCTGGTTGAAAGCCTATATACCGGAGACTGAACTGAGCCGTGTGAGATGGGGACAGGAAGTCATTGTGACAACGGATCTCCATCCGCGAAAAGAGTACAAGGGAAAGATAACCTTTATTTCTTCACAAGCCGAATTTACGCCCAAACAGATCCAGACGGAAAAGGAAAGGGTGACCCTGGTCTACCGGATCAAAGTGGATATCCCCAATCCCGATCGTGAATTAAAACCAGGCATGCCAGCCGATGGAAAGATTCTGTTGGCACTGTCGGCAGCCCAGAAACCATAGTCGTAGTTCATATATAGTGAAGATTATTGGATCCAAAAATTCCAAATCCCAAGATTCAAATCCCAAACAATTTCGAAATTCAAATTTCCAATGACCCAAACGGTTTTTAAGTTTTCGAACATTGGAATTTATTTGGGATTTGGTGCTTATCTCAAATGCTTTCCATCCAAACAACCAACCTTACTAAGAAGTTTGAATCCACCATTGCTGTCAATCAACTTAACCTAAAGGTGAAATCTGGAGAGATTTTCGGCCTGGTGGGCCCGGATGCCTCCGGAAAGACCACGACCCTCCGGATGCTCTGTGGAATTCTTCCACCTGATGGAGGAGAAGCAAGGGTCGCGGGCTGTGATATTCGAAAAGAAGCCGAACAGTTAAAAGAGAAGGTGGGATATCTTCCGCAACGATTCGGGCTCTACGGTGACCTGAGTGTCCTTGAGAATATTCATTTCTATGCAGATCTCTACCGGGTTCCGAAGCAAGAGAGAAAGGATCGGGTCCATAGGCTTCTTCGGTTTGCCAACCTTGAACCCTTCGGAAAGAGAAAGGCGCAGGATCTCTCCGGCGGGATGAAGCAGAAATTAGGGTTGATCTGTGCTTTGATCCATACTCCGGAAATCCTTTTCCTGGATGAACCCACGACCGGAGTGGATCCGCTGTCGAGGAGGGATTTCTGGGTCATCCTTTATGACCTTTTAAAGGAGGGAGTTACCATACTTTTTTCAACTTCTTATATGGATGAGGCAGAGCGATGCAATCACATCGGGTTGATCCACCAGGGAGAGTTGTTGGTTGCTGATTCTCCCTCTGCGGTTAAGATGAAGATCGGAGGAACCGTTCTAGAACTGCGCCTTGAAGACCATCAACAGGGAATGAAAATACTGGAAAGAACCGCAGCCTTTCGTAGCCTGGTTTTATCCGGAGATAAAATCCATGTTCTGGTTGACCAACCAGAGGAGGGAGAAAGGATGATCCGGGATGTCTTGAAAACGGAGGGGATGACTGTACTGGGTTTAAGCAGGGTGAGGCCCTCTCTTGAAGATGCTTTTGTTTCAATGGTGAGAGAAAAGGGAAAATAATCAATGCAAAGTTAGCAATGAAAATTGCAAAATGCAAAATTAAGATCAAGAAAATGCTAACTTTGAATTGCTAATTTTATAATTTGCATTGAGGTTTTGATGTTCACTCATGCCGTAGAAGTTGAAGACCTCTTTAAGATTTTCGGTGATTTCGTTGCTGTCGATCATATCCATTTCCAGGTAAGGAAGGGCGAAATCTTCGGTTTTCTTGGTCCTAATGGAGCTGGAAAGTCGACAACCATTCGGATGCTCTGTGGATTATTGATGCCTACTTCAGGGAAAGGGACAGTCGCAGGATTTGATATCGTTAAAGAACCCGATAAGATCAAACAGGTCATCGGATATATGTCACAGAAGTTTTCCCTCTATGATGATTTGACGGTAGAGGAGAACCTCCATTTTTTCGGAGGGATCTATGGCCTCTCGGGTTCCCAACAAAAGGAGAGGGAGAGAGAAGCTCTGGAGAGGGCAGGCCTTCAGGATCTCCGAGATCGAATTACGAGAATACTGGCCGTAGGCTGGAAACAGAGGCTTGCATTGGCCTGTGCTTTACTCCATCAACCTGATATCCTTTTTCTGGATGAACCCACCTCTGGAGTGGATCCTATCTCACGTCGGAATTTCTGGAGCCTGATCCAGCAAATGGCTGAGAAGGGTGTTACCATTTTTGTGACCACTCACTATATGGATGAGGCCGAATATTGTGATCGGTTGGCCTTGATCTATCAGGGCAAGATCGTTGCTCTCGGAACGCCCACCGAATTAAAGATGAAAACCCTTTCCAGGGGAATTCTTGAAGTGGAGTGCGATCCTCTCATCCCGGCCCTTGATCTTCTGAAAAAAGCGGCATGGATTTCAGAAGCTGCTGTCTTCGGAGAAGGGCTCCATGTTATTGGAAAAGAGGGGGTGGACTCAGAGCAGGAGATCAAAGTCTTATTTCAGGCAAACCATATTCATCTGAGACGAATGGAGTGGATCCGGCCTTCCCTGGAGGATGTTTTTGTATCGTTGATCGAAAAGGAGAACGAGCGTTGAACGTCGCATGAAAGGGGAGCCGAGTCTGCTTACAAACCTTTACAATTGCGGATTTTTTATAGTGTATGGGTAATATAGGGTGTCATCATTGGAGCCGTTGAATTCTGTTTAAAAGGGGAGTAGCCAAACGTTTAAAGGTGCCGCTGTAAAGGTTCTCAGCACACCCGCCTCCCCTTTCATGTGATATTTTTATAACTAAGAGGTGAGCGTTGAATGTCTCTCGATCCTGGGCTATTGCCAGGAAGGAATTTATTCACATCTATCGCGACCCAAGGAGTTTAGGATTAGTTATTCTCATGCCAGCTGTCCTGATGCTTCTTTTTGGTTATGCGGTGTCCCTTGATGTAAAACAAGTGAAGATGGCTGTTCTGAATTATGATGGTGCCCAGGAAAGCCTATCCTTTGTCCATCGGTTCAGCGGTTCTCCGTATTTTCACCTTTCCAGTTTTGTCCAGAATGAAAGAGAAATGAGAAGGCTGATCGATGAAGGAACCATCAAGATGGGATTGGTTCTACCACGCGACTTCTCTAAAACCGTAAAAGCGGGAAAGACAGCTCCTGTTCAGGTTGTGCTGGATGGGAGTGATTCGAATACAGCCAATATCATCCTCAGTTATGCCCAGGCCGTTGCCCGTGAATACACACAGGAAAAAACTTTCCTGAAAATAGAACGGATGGGGAGAAAAAAGCCAGATCCACCGCTCGAGGGCCGAACAAGAATCTGGTTCAATGAAGAATTGGAGTCGAAAAACTATTTTATCCCCGGACTGGTGGCTGTCATCATTTCGATCATTGGAGTGCTTCTCACTGGCCAGGTGGTGGTAAGGGAGTGGGAAAAGGGAACGATGGAACTACTCATCTCCACGCCAGTCCGGAAGGCAGAGCTGATTGTCGGAAAATTATTCCCTTACTTCTTCCTGGGCCTTCTTGACCTATCGCTGGCTGTTCTGATGGGGAAGCTGGTCTTTCAAGTTCCTTTGAGAGGAAGTTTAGCCTTGCTCCTTGTGCTGTCCTGCATCTATCTAATCGTGGCACTGTCCATGGGTCTAACCATCTCCGCTGTGGCTGGGACACAGTTGTTTGCCAACCAGATGGCAATGATGATCGGTTTTCTCCCGACCTTCCTTCTATCCGGCTTTACCTTTGTCATCTCCAATATGCCTTTCTGGCTGCAGATTATTACCTATGGGATTGCACCGCGGTATTATGTGACCATCGTCAAGGAAATCTTTCTTAAAGGATCGGACATCTCTTTCCTATGGAAGGAGGCCTCCGTTTTAATCGTAATGGGTGTGTTAGGACTGATCGTAGCAACAAGAAGTTTCAAAAAGGAGCTGAGGTAGGAAATAAATGTAAAAAAGGGATATCAGGTGACCAGAATATCAGGAGGTAGGATACCAGAGGATCAGGATATCAGGAAAAAAGAAGATAAAAAATTGTTTGACCTGATATCCTGATATCCTGATCTCCACTTCCTGATAACCTGATCATCTGATAACCTCATCATTAGGGGTCTATGTTTAAGCGGGTTCGATTTCTTTTTGCCAAAGAGTTGATTCAGGTCCTTAGAGACCAGCGGTTAAGGATCACGCTGATCTTTCCGCCCATCTTCCAGCTGATCGTCTTCGGTTATGCGGCCAACCTTGACGTGAAAAATATCGCTACTGCGATCAGGGATCTGGATCAGAGTGTGGACTCCAGAGACATCACTGGCCGGTTCATGAGTTCGAAATATTTTAAAGTGGTTTCTTATCCTCAGTCCCCTCAGGAGATTGAAGCGCTTATCAAAAAAGGAGAGATTACCCTTAGCCTCGAAATTCCGAGTGGATTTTCACAGAAATTGAAGAAAGGCAATACGGCGACCATCCAGATTATTGTCGATGGAACGGAGTCGAACACGGCTATGATCGGTCTTGGATATGTGAGCCGAATCCTTTCTGAATATTCAACGGAGATCATTGTGAAGAGGTTGAACCAGGAAGGGATGAAGGGGTTTGAGGAAGCCGGAGTGGAACTGGAACATCGGGTCTGGTTCAATCCTAACCTCGAAAGCCGTTTTTTTTACATTCCTGGAGTCATTGCCACCATTGCCTTTCTCCTCCCCATGATCCTGACTGCCCAGGCCATTGTTCGGGAGCGGGAACTGGGAACACTTGAACAGATCATGGTCACCCCTATCCGTTCCTGGGAACTCGTTCTGGGAAAGACCCTTCCTTTTGCACTGATCGGTTTAGTTGATGTGGTGATGATTGCATTGATTGGGGTATACTGGTTCGAAGTTCCCCTGCGGGGGAATCCACTTGTCCTCCTTCTGGGAAATATCCTCTTTCTGATGAGCTCCGTGGGCATAGGCCTTTTCATCTCCACTATCTCCTCAACCCAACAGCAGGCGCAGATCTCCACCTTCTTTTTTATGAATCCTGCTTTTATTCTGTCAGGGTTTGCTTTTCCTCTGGAGAATATGCCGGAATGGCTGCAATATCTTACTTATATCAACCCCCTCAGATACTTCTTAATCATTATCCGAGGGACTTTTCTCAAGGGAGTCGGACTTGATATCCTGTGGCCCCAGATGCTTGCCCTGGCTGTTCTTGGCGGGTTAATGATCACCTTAAGTTCGATGAGGTTTAAGAAGAGACTGAAATAAGATGAACCATGGGATGTCATTAGGATGACACGGTGATGGAGTGACTCGGGGACACGGAGAAAAATCGCCGCGTCGCCGTGTCACCGCGTCTCCGTGTCATCATTTCAGTCGATGGAATGATGGTAAACATTGATGCCGAACCTTCTCATGGACATTTATCGAAAGCTCTACAAAGCCTATGGTCCTCGCCATTGGTGGCCGGGAGAGACGCCCTTTGAGGTGATGGTGGGGGCAATCCTCACCCAGAACACTTCCTGGAAGAATGTGGAAATGGCCATTCGCAAACTGAAAGCGAACGGGGTCCTGAATCCAGACGGGATTTACCGACTAAAAGAGGAACCATTAGGTTCTCTGATCAGGTCATCGGGATTTTATCGAATTAAAGCTAAGCGCCTAAAAACCTTCGTCAGTTTTTTGTTTAACGAGTATGATGGTGATATCCATAAGATGAAGAGAGGGAGGGTTAAGAACTTAAGGGAAAAACTCCTTGGAATCAACGGAATCGGACCGGAGACCGCTGACAGTATCCTCCTCTATGGCCTTCAGAAACCGATATTCGTTGTGGATGCCTATACGAAAAAGGTTCTTTCGAGGCATGGAATCGTTTCAGAAAAAGCTTCCTATGAGGCGATTCAAAACCTCTTTATGGAACATCTTCCACACGAAGAGAGGTTATTCAACGAATATCATGCCCTGATCGTCCATGTCGGCAAAAACGTATGCAAAAAGAAGCCCGAATGTGAGAGATGTCCCCTTAGGGGCATAGGGCATAATGTTGTAGCGCCCTCATTTACTGAGGGCGCTAATGGGTGACGTCGGCAATGAATGCCGACGCTACAAATCATTTTAACTTACGTTATGGGAAAGTACTGGGAAAAAGAGATTCGGGGTTTGATGGGGAAGGCGATCCATCGGTACGGGATGATCCATGATGGAGACCGCGTTCTGGTGGGTGTTTCCGGCGGAAAAGACAGCTTAACCCTGCTAACCCTTTTATCCGAACGCGCCAAGCGGGTTCCGATTCACTATGAGTTACTTGCAGTCCATGTTGACCTCGGGTTCGAATCGAATGCGGCAGAATTGCTGACAGAGTTCTTCGAAGCAAAAAAGATCCCTTATCATATTGAGCACACCCGGATCGCAGCATTGGCCACAGGCCCTGAGAACCGTGAAAATCCGTGCTTTCTCTGTTCATGGGAAAGAAGAAAACGGATTTTTTATCTGGCACAACAGTTTGGGTGCAACAAGATTGCTTTTGGACATCATAAAGACGATATCATTGAAACCCTCCTGCTCAATATTTTCTACAGCGCGGAGATTAGCACCATGCTTCCCTTGCAGACCCTGTTCAAGGGAAAGATGACCCTCATTCGGCCGTTGGCCTTTATCGAAGAGAAGAAGATCGAACGGTTTGCGAAGGAGAAAGGGCTTCCTTACTTTCCGTGTGGATGTCCCGCTTCCGGACAATCGAAAAGAAAAAGGGTGAAAGAACTGATTCACACCCTGGAGCAGGAGAACCGCCTTGTCAAAGGAAACATCTTCCGGTCTCTCTCGAATATAAAAATGGGTTATCTATTGTGGAACAAGTGAGAATTTGTAATAATAAAAAAACATTTTTCCCACAGGTGTTTCATCATTGACTATGATATAATGAAAACAATATTGATTCTCATGTTTATCACATTTAAGTTAGGGGGAATAAAAAGAAAGGAGGAATGAAATATGTGCGAAGGAACGACGAGAAGGGAATTTTTAAAGAATTCGATTATCGGTGGTGTGGCGGTGGGAGCCGGCGTAGGGATTTATGAATTGTCTTACGCTCAGGCGACGAATATCCGATTCAGCACATGGCATGCCCCGATGAGCAGAGAGGTCAAAACTGTTTGGGAACCTATGCTTGAAGAGATTAAAAAGAAGAGCGGAGGCAAGGTTACCTCCAACATGTATGCTGGCGGAGCATTAGGGAAAGGGCCTGAGCATTTTGACATTGTGGCCAAAGGCCTCTCAGACATGGGATATTTCACAGCAACTTGGACGCCGGGACGTTTTCCCCTTTCGGACGTCCTCTCCATGGCGGCGTGGGTGGATGGAAAAGATCTGGCGACGGATATCGGAAATGCGATGTATGAAAGGATTCTTAATCGAGAGTTCAAAGACGTAAAGGTGGTGGAGTTAAATGGCTGCATACAATCTTTTCTTTGGACCAAAAAACCTATCCGTTCCTTAGCTGATACAAAAGGGTTGAAAGTCAGGTCACCGGGTGGTCATCAAACCAATTATATTAAGGCTCTTGGGGCCGAGCCGATCTTCATGCCACTGGGGGATGTATACCTTGCCATGGAGACTGGGACAATAGATGGTCTTGTCACGTGCCCCCCTATCTTTCTTTCCTTCAAGCTAAATGAAGTGGCGAAACATGGAGTCGTTGCAACTTTTGGATGTGTGACCGAAGGCGTGGTCATGAACCTCGAGAGCTGGAAAAAATTGCCGGATGATCAGAAGAAGATCATCGAGGCAGCTGGCCAGAACCCCTTCAAAACCACAGGAGGACTCAACCGAGAAGTTTACAAGACCATGATGAAAGAGATCACTGACAAAGGGGTGACCCTTTATGATCTTCCTTCGGCTGAAGCGGAGAAATGGTATGAAGGCTTCAGGGAGGTCACTCGAAAGTGGGTCGCTGATCTCGAAGGGAAAGGACTTCCTGCAAAAGAGGTCGTCCGGATGTATAACCAAGAATGCGAGAGACGTGGGGTTAAAGTGGTCGCTTTCCCGAGGGAGTGGGCTTGAGATTAGAAAAAGAATGAGTCAAGGAATGGAGGGAAGGGGCGACATGGAGGTCGCCCCTTCAATATTGTTAACGGTCTCTCAGCTTCGTAATTAACCCCTCCCTCCCAATCTAACGCTCCCATCCATCTTCCCCCTCTTAAGATAAGTCGTTGCGACTCGAAACCGAGAGGGGGAAGGGGGAGTTAGGAGAAGAGAGAGATAGAAGGTCAATCACTCATGAATCTCAAAAATCTGATCCAGCGGATCAATTATTATGTGTGTGGAGCGGGGGTCTGTTTGCTCCTTCCGTTGATGCTTCTAACCACAGTGGATGTGGTGGGAAGAAAATTTTTCGCAAAGACGGTCCCGGGCGCCTTTGAATTATCCGAATATATCCTGGCTGTCTTCATCCTGCTTGGGGCGGCGTATACCCAGCAGGTGAGGGGACATGTGGGGGTCAATTTTTTAACCTCCAGGTTTTCTCCCCGCCTTCAAGCGCTCTGCAGCATCCTTACTCTTTTACTCAGCCTCTTCATCATTTCGATTGTTATCTGGCAGGGTTGGATCGAGGGGATTCGGGAACGGACCGTCTCAGACATGTTACGAATTCCCCAGTACCCTTTTCGGTTGCTCGTTGCCATTGGAGGGTTTCTCCTTTGGCTGGAACTCCTTCTCGACCTGATTGATTCGTTCGGGAAATTGAAAGGGAGGTCAACATGAGCCCGATTACGGTCGGTATTCTTGGAAGCATTCTTCTGGTCTTTCTCCTCTTCTTAGGGATGCCCATAGCCTTTGTCATGATGTTAGTTGGATTTCTGGGTATCAGTTATTTAGCCTCGGTCAATGCAGCTCTCCCTGTGATTGCCAAAACCGTGTATGAAACAGCCTCCTTCTATCCCTATACCATCATTCCTCTCTTCATCCTGATGGGAGGATTTGCAGGAAATGCAGGCATCACTCGAGAACTTTACGCCACCTTTGATAAATGGTTCAGGAGAATGCCGGGTGGACTGGGAATTGCCACGATCACCGCCTGTGCCTTTTTTGCGGCTCTGAGCGGTTCCTCCGTAGCCGCTTCTGCCGCCATGGGAACGATTGCCATTCCGGAGATGAGACGATTTAACTACTCTCCCAGATTAGCCGTGGGCGCAGTGGCCGCTGGCGGAACGCTAAGCTTTCTCATTCCACCCAGTTTGGGTTTTGTGGTCTATGGGATGTTGACCGAACAATCCATTGGAAAGCTTTTGATCTCAGGGATTGTTCCCGGAATTCTCCTTTCCCTTGCTTTTATTGCCATCATTCTTTTTAAAGTCAAGATGGATCCAAGCTTAGCGCCCTCCAATCCCCAGGCGGTCAGTTTTAAAGAAAAATTATTGGCCCTGAAAGGAATCTGGGAGACTGTATTGGTATTTCTCATCGTCATGGGCGGCATCTATTTAGGTTTCATCAATCCCACAGAAGCAGGGGCGATAGGCGCTTTAGCCCTTTTTATCATCATCTTCTTGAAGAGAAGGTTGACCCTGCGAAATCTGTCCAGTTCCCTTTTTGAGGCAGCCCGGATCTCTGTTCTTGTTCTATTCTTAGTGGCAGGGGCAAATGTGTTCAGCTATTTTCTCGCCCTTTCGACCATTCCCATGGCGGTCTCATCCTGGATGGCAAGCCTTCAGGTTTCCAAGTATTTGATCCTTGCCATTATCATCTTGATCTATATGATGCTTGGCTGCTTTCTTGATGCGATCTCAATGATGGTGCTCACCATGCCCGTCATCTTTCCGGTCATCAAGACGTTAGGCTTTGACCCCATCTGGTTTGGAGTCATCTGCGTGATTATGATGGAGGCGGGGCTTATCACGCCACCTGTGGGGCTGAATGTTTATACGCTTGCGGGTGTGGTGAAGGACGTTCCCATGCAGACGATCTTTCGCGGGGCCGCCCCTTTTCTCCTATCGATGATACTGATCGTGATCCTGATCACGATTTTCCCAAAGATCGCTCTTTTTCTGCCATCGATGATGGGAAGGTAGGTATATGAAAATTCGAAATCCGAATTTCGAATATCGAATCTCGAAATTACCGTAGGGGCAATTCATGAATTGCCCCTACAAGACAAACCATATTGAGTGGAGGGGAGTGACGATGGAAGTGAGAAAACTCAAAAATTTTATTAATGGACAGTGGGTCGAATCCAAGACACATCGGTGGCTTGAAGTCAGAAATCCGGCAACGGACGAAGTGATTGCTCTTTGTCCGGAAACAACTCCGGATGAGATCGACCGGACAGTGAGAGTTGCACAGCAAGCCTTCTGGGCATGGAGGAGAACCCCGCCCCCTCGCCGCGCAAAATTTCTTTTCGATTTTCATGAAAAACTCGAGAAGCATCAGGATGAGATAGCGGAGTTGATCGTCAATGAGAACGGGAAGACCTTAAGCGATGCCAGGGGAGAGATCACCCGTGCGCTTGAATATGTGGAGCATGCCTGTGCAGGACCGGAATTGCTCAAAGGGAGCCACGCTGAGGATGTCGGAACCGGCGTCGATACCGTCTATATCCGGGAACCGTTGGGAGCCTTCGTGTTTCTCCCTCCGTTTAACTTTCCTGCGATGATCGCCCTCTATTTTGTTTGGGCCCTTGCTGCAGGGGATACAGCGATCGTCAAATCGAGTCGCCTCTGCCCGATGACAGTTACACGAATTATTGAAGTTGCCGAAGAATGCGGGTTTCCAAGAGGGGTGATTAACCTTCTTCATGGTTCAGGAAGTGGAGTAGGCGAAGCCCTGGTCACCCACCCCGGAACGGTTGGAGTATCCTTTGTGGGGTCATCCGAGGTAGGAGAACGCGTCTATAAAACGGCTATCAATCATGGGAAGAGGGCTCAATGCCAGGGAGGCGCTAAAAATCATGTGTTGATCGCCGAAGATGCCATCCTCGATGAGGTGATGCAGAATGTCGTTGACTCCTGCTTCGGCCATGTGGGGGAGCGATGTTTTGCCGTATCGAATGTGCTGGTGGTTGAGAAGATTTATGAGAGGGCCAAGGAGAAGTTCCTCGACCTTTCCAAAAAACTGGTCCTGGGCTATGGCATGGAGAAAGGGGTGACTCTGGGGCCTGTTGTTTCAAAAGATTCTTTAAATGAGATGCTCGCAGAGGTCGATAAGGGAATCAGCGACGGGGCTAAGCTCCTTCTCGATGGCAGAAATCCAAAAGTGGATAAATATTCCAAAGGATACTTTATCGGTCCCACGGTTCTTGAGGCAGAACCTGAGATGCGCATCTTTCAATTAGAGGTGTTCGGGCCGGTCCGTTGTTTCAAGAAAGTGAAAGATCTTGCGGAAGGCATCGAAATCATCAATCAGAGCCGTTATGGTCACACGGCAAATATCTATACGGAGAACGGCGGCTGGGCTCGCGAGTTTGCCCGGTTGGTCGATGTCGGGCAAGTGGGAATCAATATCGGGACTCCAGCCCCCATTGCCTATTTCCCTGTGGGTGGGCGGAAGATTTCGATGTTCGGCGATATCCGGGGAAGGGCCAACGAGGCGATTGATTTCTATACGGATAAAAAAGTGATCATCAGTCGTTGGCATTCCTCGCTTCAAGGAGTAGCCAAAACGCTCGATGATGGTTTCGCAATGAAATATACGAAGAAATAAGAAATACGAAGCACGAAATCCGAAATTCGAAACAATATCGAATGACCAAAATTTTAAATTTAAATAGTTCTATCTATTAAAACGAATTTCTAAGAGTTCGTTTTGATAATTTTGGTCATTTGAAAATTTGGATTTGTTTCGGATTGGTCCTAAGAGGACGCTTCGCCCGATATTCGGATTTCGGATTTAGGCATGTCCGTTAATATTGAGAAATTAATGGAAATCAAGTTTACATTGAATGGAAAAATGATAGAGGTGGAAACGCCTGCTCATTGGACTTTGCTGAGACTTCTACGGGAGAAACTGGGGCTGACTGGAACGAAAGAAGGCTGTGGAATTGGCGAGTGCGGTGCATGCACAGTTTTGCTCGACAACATCCCTGTCAATTCGTGCCTTATTTTAGCTCCAAAGGTTGAAGGAAGAAGCGTTGAAACTGTAGAAGGATTAGGAAGCAAGGATGCTCTTCATCCGCTTCAGAAATCCTTTGTAGATCATGGGGCAGTTCAGTGTGGATTCTGTACCCCTGGAATAATGATGTCTTCTAAAGCTCTTTTAGAGAGAAACGCTCATCCTACTCAAGATGAGATCAAGGAAGCCATCTCCGGCCATCTCTGCCGTTGCACAGGATATCAACAGATCATTGAAGCGATTGAAGCAGTAGGAAAATGAAAAGGTGATCAGGTGACCAGGTAATCAGGATGTAGGATGTCAGGGTATCAGAATATCAGGCTTTTATCCTGATATCCCGATGACCTGATGTCCTGATATACTATTTTATATGATTCCTCCATTTGACTACAAAATCCCGAAAACTCTTCAGGAGGCCTGTGATTTTCTCTCGGAGGCGGATGGGAAGGCAAAGGTGATTGCCGGAGGGACGGATCTGGTAATCAGTCTTCGCCAAGGAGAGCAGTCCCCGCCATTACTCATCGACATTGCTCATCTGAAGGAACTCCGTGGGATTGAAGAGTCGGACGGGGTTTTATCCATCGGAGCGGCTGTTTCACATTCAGAGATTGCCTCCTCCCCTCTGGTAAGACAATACGCAGATATTTTATCAGATGCGGTCGCTCAAATCGGTTCTCCCCAGATCCGAAACCTTGGAACGATCGGAGGGAATATCGTCAATGCTTCTCCAGCGGCTGATAGCCTTCCCCCTTTGCTGGTACTAAATGCCACTGGAACGGTTGTGTCCCAACAGGGTGAGCGAGAAGTCTCCGTGGCCGACCTCATTCGAGGGCCCTATGAGACGGCCCTGCAACCTCATGAAATCTTAGCTCGAATCTCTTTTGAAAAACTTTCCACGGATATGAGAACTGGTTTTGTTCGGTTGGCCAGAAGAGAGGCTATGGCTATCACAAGAATAAGTGTGGCCCTTCTTGCCCGGATGGAGGGGGGTAGGATCAGGGATATACGGATTGCACCGGGAGCTGTTTTGCCGATCCATCAACGACTGGAAGAGGTTGAAAAATTTTTAATAGGTAAATTTCCTGATGAAGTGTTGTTAAGAACAGCCTCACAAAAAGTGTCCGAGGCGATGATCAACAGAAGTGGAGTAAGACATTCCACTTTCTATAAAGCACCTGTGGTAGAGGCCCTGTTTGTGAGGGCGATAAGATTGGCATTGGCAGGATAAATGAATCAGATTGGAATTGAAATTCCGAAAGTAGATACACTGGAGAAAGTTTTGGGCCAGGCAAAATATGGGGCGGATCTTTCCGCTAACGATCCCCTTCATTTGAAAGTTGTTCGAAGCCCGAAACCTCATGCCAAAGTCTTAAAGATCGAAACAGGAGAAGCCGCTGCGGTAGAGGGTTTTGTAAGAGTGTTCACAGTCGCCGATATCCCCGGGAAAAAAATGGTCGGGACGATTACAAAGGATCAATCTGTTCTGGCGGGAGACCGGGTGAGGTATATCGGTGATCCTGTGGCGCTTGTTGTGGCAAAAACAGAAGAAGCTGCGGAAGAGGCGGCAAAGAAAGTCATTATCCTGTATGAAAATCTTCCTTCTGTAAACGACCCCGAAGAGGCACTCAAACCCCATGCCCCCCTGATTCATCCAAACGGTAATCTACTCATCGAATTTAATGTCCTCAAAGGCGATGCCCATGCAGGGTTTAAAGACGCAGATGTCATCGTCGAGGAAACCTATGAAACGACCTGGGTGGACCATGCCTATATGGAGCCGGACGCAGGCGTTTCCTATCTTGATGAAGAGGGAAGGGTGACCGTGGTCTGCCCCACGCAGAATGTCCATTACGATCAAAAAGAAGTGGCTGCTTTTCTCGACCTTCCCCTGGAAAGGGTGAGGATCATCCAGTCTGTCACTGGAGGGGGATTTGGGGGAAGGCTCGATATCACGATCCAATGCCTGTTAGCCCTTGCGACTTTTCATCTGAAGAGGCCGGTGAGGATTGTTTATTCACGCGAAGAGGTTTTTCAGGTGATCTCAAAACGCCACCCGTTAAAGATAAAATATAAGAGTGGCGCAAAGAGAGACGGGAAATTGACCGCGGTTGAAGTTGAAATTTTGGGCGACACAGGAGCGTATGCTTCTTATGGCGCTACGGTGGGAATTCGTTCTGCAGTTCATGCGACAGGTCCCTATGAGATTCTCAATGTGAAGGTGAAGAGCCGGATGGCTTATACGAATAATCCCTGGTCAGGCGCCATGCGGGGGTTTGGCGTTCCCCAGATGGCTTTTGCTCATGAATCTCAAATGGATCTCCTTGCACAAGCCCTTGGTATGGATCCGATTGAAATCCGGCTTAAGAATGTATTGATCCCGGGTTCAGAAACAGCCACGGGACAGACCCTGATGGCAAGCGTTGGGATTGGTGAGACATTAAGAAAGGTGAAAGAGCGGAGGGATCAAATAACCTTTTCCAGGAACGATCCAGAAAAACTTTACATTCGGAGGGGCATTGGAATTGGCTCCATGTGGTACGGGATCGGCAATACGGGAATTGCCAATCCCTCGACCGGACAGATCGAGATCGATCCAGATGGGGAGGTTCGCCTTTTTGTAGGTACTGCAGATATTGGGCAGGGGTCCGATACGGCGCTTCTTCAGATTGCTTCTGAGTCGCTCGGAGTTCCATTGGAAGAGATCGGGCTCATCCGGGCGGATACCGCCCTGACCACCGATACGGGAGCCACTTCGGCAAGCCGTCAAACTTATATCTCCGGCAATGCCATCCTTCAGGCTATAAAAAATTTGAAACAAGGGATTCTGAAAGAGGCAGCTTCTCTTCTTTGTGAAGATGAAGAGGATCTTTTTGTTGAGAATGGAGAGGTGAAACATCGAAAGAAACTCTGTATTTCTATCCCCTTCAGGGAAATTGCAAGGAGAAGCCAGAAGGTGATCAGAGGTGAAGGAAGCTTTGATCCCGAGACAACAAAACTTGATCCAAAGACAGGGCAGGGGGCGCCTTATGCCACTTATGGTTTTGCCACTCATCTCGCAGAGGTGGAGGTGGATACAGAGACAGGAAAGGTGAGGGTGATCCGTGTGGTGGCATGCCACGATGTTGGAAGAGCGATCCATCCGAGAAATGTGGTCGGCCAGATCATCGGCGGGGTTGCCATGGGAATGGGATTTGCTTTGATGGAAGAATATATCCCGGAAAAGACAACCTCCTTTGTGGACTACCTCATCCCGACATCGAGAGATATTCCGGAGGTGATTCCAATTCTTGTTGAAGAACGGGAACCCAGCGGTCCGTTTGGAGCGAAGGGAGTTGGAGAGCCGGCCCTCATTCCCTGTGCGCCGGCCATTTTGAATGCTATTGCAGATGCCATTGGGGAAAGAATATATTCTCTGCCTGCGAATCTGGAGAGGGTGCTGGAGGCAGTCCGAAAGGGGAAGAATGAAAATTCCAAACACCAAGCACCAATAACCAAATAAATTCCAATCACCAATATCCAAAACATAATATACCCCTCCTCCTCCCCTCTCCCCCGAGTACGGGGGAGAGGATAAAAGTGAGAGGGTTTTGGTGATTGAGTTATTGGTCATTGGTTATTATTTGGAGCTTGGAATTTGGTTATTGGAACTTTTTATTAGGAGGTTCACATGGGAAAATTGATGATTAAAAATATTGGGACTCTGGTTTCCGGAGACATTTCTAATCCTCTCTTGAATGCGGATGCCTTGATCATTGAGGGAGGGTTGATTCAAGCAATAGGCCAAGAGAGTGATTTCGATAAAATAGGGGTTGAGCAGGTGATCGATGCCGGAGGGATGACAGTAACCCCAGGATTGATCGATTCCCACTGCCACCCTGTTCTCGGAGACTTCACACCAAGACAGAAGATGATTGACTTCATCGAGTCATCTCTTCACGGAGGAGTGACCACTGCCATTTCGGCGGGAGAGGTTCACCTTCCGGGCAGGCCTAAGGATGTGGCCGGGACAAAGGCCCTTGCCATTCTCGCTGCCAAATCTTTTGCCAGCGCCAGGCCCTCGGGTGTGAAAGTGCTGGGTGGAAGCATCATCCTTGAGTCAGGCCTCCAGGAGAAGGATTTTGAAGAGTTGGCAAGAGAAGGCGTGAAAGTGGTGGCAGAGATCGGGTTGGGCAGCGTCAAGAGTCCCAAAGAGGCTGCGCCTATGGTCAAGTGGGCGAAGAGGTACGGGATGGTGGTGATGATGCATACCGGAGGAACTTCGATTCCCGGAAGTTCAACGGTTCCCGCTGATGATGTGATCGCAACCGATCCGGATATTGTCTCCCATATCAATGGAGGTCCCACTGCCGTATCCCTTGCAGAAGCAGAAAAGTTGATTCGAAAGACATCTATGACCCTGGAGATTTCCCACTGTGGCAACTCGAAGATGATTGTGGATGTGATGAAGATCGTAAAAGAGTTAAAAGCCTATCCCCGAATCATCATTGGAAACGATGCTCCCTCGGGAACTGGCGTGATTCCCCTGGGAATTCTAAGAGTCATCAACTTCCTTGCTTCCCTTTGCGATGTGAAAGCAGAGGAAGCCATTGCCATGGCAACTGGCAATACGGCAAAGGTTTTTAAATTGAACAGGGGTATCATTGGGGTTGGCAAGGAGGCAGACCTGGTCATTATGGATGCTCCTATTGGTTCGGTGGGTAAAGATGCGCTTTCCGCCATTGAGGCTGGTGACATCCCGGGGATTGCGGCTGTTTTGATCGATGGCCAGATGAAGATTGGGGTGAGCCGCAACACCCCGCCCCCCAATCGAAAAATCGTAACGAGTAAGCTGTAATAACAGGGGCCAAGGGGTCAAGGATTCAAGGGGTCAAGCAAAGAACTTACAAGCAATGGGATTAATACAAAATATTTTTTATTCCTTGAACCCAAGAACCCTCGAATCCTTGAACCCTAAGAGGGATTAAAACCATGATTGTCGATTGGGAGACCTGTATTGGGTGTGGATTGTGCGTGGAAACCTGCCCCCTTTCAGCCATCACCCTGGAGAAGGTAAAAGGGAAGAAGAAAAAAGCATCCATCTCCGATATCTGTGTCGATTGTAAAGCCTGCACAAAGGTCTGCCCAACAGAGGCGATTGCCCCCCAGCCAATACCTGAAAAAGGGAGTGTTCAATGTGCGTCATGCCCGATTAATTGCATCATTAAGATTGGAAACACAGGGGCCTGTCAGCGATTCGTCAATCAGGATGGGGTGCTCATCCGGAATATCCCGCTTCAATCTTATGAAGATGTCAGGGAGATCATAGGCTCGGATCACGAAGAAGCCATCCGAAAACCATTGATCACTGGCATCGGCGCCGGGACCACTTACCCCGATACCAAACCTGCTCCCTATATCGTCCAGTCTAAAGTGGATGGAATAGATGTTGTCACCGTAGTGACCGAAGCTCCCATGAGCTACAGCGGCGTCAAGGTGAAGATCGACACGGATATAAATGTTGGTAAAGAAGGCGCTCCAGTTCTCATTGGAAAGAAGAGGGTCGGCCATCTTTGCACAGAGGAGTATGGCTCTAAGATTCTCTCGCTTGGGGGAGTCAATCTGCTCACCGGCGAGGAGGGTCTTACCGTTGCCAAACTGATTGTCAATATCGCTAACCGGAGAGAAGTGCGTCTCAAAGTAGAAGATGGAGCTGAGATAGCTCTTCAGGTGGGGAAGGCTCCTATTATCAATGGCGAAACAGGTACCAGGATGAGGGTCGGTTGCGGCAGTGCCTCCATGGGACTCTTCGGAAGGTATTACCTGGATGCAGCAGATGAGGTGGTTGTTCTTGATTCCCATCTCATCGGGCAATTCACGGAACACGCTGCCGGCAGAGAATTGGGTGCAAAATATAGCGGTTTAAAGTTGAGGGCAAGGCGGTCCACTCCTGGCCGATACTTTGGTGAACATGGTAAGGGATGGGGCGGGACGCCTATCGAGAGCCCAATCGAAATTATCGAGGATTTTGATCCAAAGATCTCAAAACCCGGCATGACCGTCCTCATCACAGAGACAACCGCAGAACGGGCAGCGATGTTTCGTCTAAATGAGAAAGGTAAATTTGTTCATGTGGATTTAACGCCCACAGCAAAAAGGGCAATCGATATGATGGCTTCTAACTGCCAGCCGTCGAGGGTTTCGGCTATCTATGTGGGTGGTGCAGGTGGAAGCGCCAGGGCAGGAGTGACAAAAATTCCAGTGAGATTGAATCAAGCCATTCATCAGAATCGGGCGAGGCTGACCGTGGGAGGAGCGCCGACCTATATTCTACCCGGAGGCGGAATCACTTTCCTGGTTGACGTGGAGAAGGTGATGGTGAGGGCATTCACTTATGTCCCCACCCCTGCGACGGTTGTCCCTCTCGAATATACGATGAGATTGGAAGAGTATCAGGAGATAGGAGGACATAAAGAGGCAATTCGGAAATTGGAAGAAGTGTTGCAGAGATAGAAAGAAGCACCAATTTTCAAGCACCAAATCCCAAACAATATCCAAATTCCAATTTCAAATGTCCCAAACAGATTTGTTTTGAAATTCGATCATTGGGTAATTGGTAATTATTTGTAATTTGGGATTTGGTTATTGGAATTTAATTGATGACAACGAAAGCGGTACAGAGGTTGCAAAATAGCAACTTTATCCAAACCTTGCCCAATGGAACCATCCTTCTGGACTATGGTCCAATGCGGATGTTCATCTCTGTCTCTGAACATGGAGAGCCTCTTCCAAAATTAGCGGAAGAGGGGGCTCATTTTGCCATGGGTTTGCTCGACGATCTGTCGAAATGCCTATCTATTATAAAGAGTAAAAGCCTGACCCTGGAGATAAAAGATATTTACCCTGAGATTGTTCGAAGAATGATTCGAGTAACTCAGCAGGTCGGAGAAACGGATTTAACGCCTCTTGCTGCGGTTGCAGGAACAACCTCTGAGATGGTTGCTGATTTTATCTTCAGCAGGGGTGGGACAAAGGTCATCGTGGACAATGGAGGGGATATTGCTATCCGAATAAGGGAAGGGGAGGTGGCCAAAGTAGGAGTCAAAACAGAGATCACTGCAAAAGAACCTAGTTACCTTATTTCAATCGATTCAACCATGGGAATAGGGGGAGTGGCGACAAGCGGTCTGGGGGGGAGGAGTTTCACCAAAGGCATTGCTTCGGCAGCAACAGTACTTGCCGAGAACGTCTCCCTTGCCGATGCTGCAGCGACCGTCATCGGAAATTTCACCAATGTGAATGATCCGAATATCTCCAGAACTCTTGCCGAGAGAATATATCCCAATACGGATATTACCGGCGAATGGGTCACTGTTAAGGTAGGAAGATTGGCCCAGGAAAAAATTGACGAGGCATTGGACAACGGTCTTGCAAAGGCATGTACGATCCAACAGAAAGGATTGATTCACGGAGCCTTAATCGCTCTACAAGGAAAAGTTGTCTGGACAGATTCAATAGAACATTGTTTAAAGAAAATTATTTGATTTCAAATTGCAAATTTCTTATCGCAAATTGGATAAGGGAAAAATTTGAAATCTAAAATCTGAAATTTAATATACTATGGGGAGGAATGAAAAAATGGAAGTCCGAAAATATGTCACCATTGTGGAAGAGACGGTTGTGGAAGGGGGAAAGAAGGTTGATCCTCCGACCCGGAAAGCGGCTGCTGTAGCCGTGATCAAGAATCCCTTTGCAGGGAAGTATGTAGAGAAATTGGATGAACTGATCGACATCGGTGAGGCGCTGGGTGGGATATTGGGAAAGAAGGCGGTTGAGGCGTTAAAGATAGCTCCCGCGAAGGCGGAGAGTTATGGGAAGGCTGCGATCGTCGGGGGAGATGGGGAGCTTGAACACGCTGCAGCCATCCTTCACCCCAAACTCGGTACGCCATTGAGGGAAGCTGTCGGCAGTGGAAAAGCCATTATTCCATCAGCTAAAAAGATGGGGGGACCGGGAACAGAGATCGATGTGCCGCTCCATTACAAAGATGCGGCCTTTGTCCGCACTCACTTCGATGCCATGACCGTGAGAGTTCCGGATGCCCCACGGTCTGATGAGATCCTCGTTGCCATCGTAGTCACGGATTCAGGCAGACCTCATCCACGCATTGGCGGCCTGAAAAAAGAAGAAGCCAAGAAAGAGGACGGATTGAGGTAGTATTAATCTCCCACCCTTTCCTTTTCACTCGTGAGGGAAATAGAGTGAGGGGTAAGAGACCCTGAATAGGATTTGACCTAAGTAACCATTTAAAAAGCAGAATATGTTACGTATAACACCTACTATCCTTCACCTTGAGATATTTCTGACGTGCAAGGATTATCAGGTGAAACATGCATAAAGGGCAGGTTGCAACAAGAGTGCAGTGGGGGTTTCCTTCTATAATCACAGATATCGAGAAAAGGTAAAATCCCAGCGGGCAAAAGCCCACCCTCGGGCTACTAATAACTTTTTTTAGTCTGATAAGCTCCCGTCACTGTGAACCTTAACGAGTCTTGTGGGCTCAATCTTGAAAAGTTCTTTTATCGTAATACCACAACCGCAGCAAGCAGAACCTGATTCAAGATAATATTTCCCATTCAGACGGAATATCCTCATGAACGGATAAGAACACCACCCCGTTAATGGATAAACTATGCTGTTGATCACAATTACCCTGGGTCCTGAGCAACAATGACCATCTTCTAACTCGTCATATGCTACAATAAGTACATCCATTTTAGGGATTGGATAGCGATATAGCTTTGGTAATTCATTTTCTATCTCGCTGATTTCTCCTGGAATAAGGCCTTGTGCCTTTTTTCGAAGACTCTCTAAGACAGTTGAAGATCGAACAAAAGTGTCCAAGAATTTAATGCGTTCCCTTTCAAGGATTTCTTCCAATAAAAGGATTTCATAGTCCCAGACATGAAATCTTAAGACGGCCACGCTATATAAATCTGTTGAGCCACAATCATTTACCACATCGACCTTTGTAAATAATAATTGCCCTCCGATCTCCCGCTCATACTCCCCGCTCTTTGCAGACTTTGTAATACACGGTTTGGAGAGTCCCTTTTCAAGCAGAGTAACCGTAAGACCAGCCTTATATTTGCCCAAAAGACAGGTCCCCTCATCATTAGCCCATTCACAGGGTATGACAAAACTGAAATCACGTTTTTGCTCTGATCCTGTTCGAAGATAGGAAGCACAAGAAAGTGTTACTGAAATAATTAGGATAAACAGTAAGTGAGTAATATTACGTCCGGTTTCCATTGGTAAATCTCGTGTGTATTAATCCATTTCGATGTAATGATTATTAATTGAAATCTATATCTTGTGATCAAACTTGTCAAATCTCTCTTTCAGGAAGGAGCTCTTGGGAAAAGAGGTGCAAAGTTCACAAATGTTCACTCTGATATGATCACAGGATCCAACGATTAATAATTTGGCATAACGAACGACGTAAGTGGCGGCTATCAGCCATTTGCTGGAATGATTTGATAGGTGATTCTCGACCTGTTCTCTATCAGCGAGGAAGGATCGTGTTATGCCGCCACTGTATGAACGTTAGATGGAAGCCTGCTGAGAATCAGTTCTTTAAGCTGGACTTTTTTGCTGGCATTGTCGATGTCGATGCCTACCAAATGACCTTCGGCGTCATAATCAAGGACAATACCTTCAGAGATCTCCTTGCTTTCCATACTTGTTTTCTGAGATAGATCAATATAAAGTGAATCGGTCTCCGGGTAATAATTGAGTTTCATGGTTTAAACCTCCTATCGGGAAAAGCAATGTGGAGGCATTATAAGTGTTAGGCAACTTTTTGAATCTTGGTTGACCTGCGTATTTTATCTTTCAACCATGCATTAATTAGTGACTGCGATGAAACCTTCTTTGATTTGGCTATTTCAGTAAGTTTGCCAACGATATCTTCCTCAAGTGCAACCAAATGCTTTCGTTTCTTAATATTAACCTCAAAATGAGCTTCAGGCATTTCTTCCCAATAATCACCCATGTCATGAGTTTCAAAGAGGTCTATAAGTTCTTTGATAGAGTTTGAACGGGGTAAAGTTTTTGATTTATTTTTTTCCATATTGTTTCCTCTATTTATCTGCCATATCCCTGGCGCTTAAAATAAGTGTTTCCTTCGTCCTCTTGTAAATAAAGAGGACAGATAAATGTCTTCCTGAATCAGTTCGGCCCAATGCCATATAGACATCTTCACCCTTTCTTTGGCCTTTTTCAACAAAGCGGAATTTAGGTTTATTATTCAGTGTTTCTTCCACTTCCTCTATAGTAACATTATGCTTAAATTCCAGTTTATCGGCAATGTCTCTCAGCCAAATAATGCCATCTATCTTCATCCTGTCTCTTTAATCCTCTTTTCAAACTATCCATTTCATATTATATCTATCGCCCTCTATTCTAACGAGTCTGTAAGATTTTTCATTGTAAATACAAATTGTAATATACACCTTTTTTAAACTTCTGGGAAGTGAAAAGTTCAAGAAAGAGTCAATGGTTCATTTGACTTTGGGGTTCTTCGGGGAGGGTTTGGAGGGGGTAGGGGAGTTATTCAGAAACAACTGGATACCGTTCACCATTCGACAGGCTCAGGGCGAACGGTATATTATTTTCTATGGAAAAACCAGAAGAGCTGACTTTCATAAAATGAAATCCGTTCAGACCTTGCGGATCAGGTTGTCGATGTCTGAGGAGCGGAGGCCCTTTAAGAAAAGATAAAGTAAATCTGCTGATCTTTCTACGTCAGACCATTTGATTAGCTCCCCTGGCGAATGGCTGTAGCGCCTGGGGATGTAGACTCCACCGCAGGGGATTCCTTTTCCTGAGGTGTGGATGGTGGAAGCATCTGTCCAGGTCTTAAAAATATCCTTCTGGTGAGGAATTTTATGTTTTACGGCTGTCGTAATAAGCCGTTGTCGAATCTTCTTTGAATAGATCGTTCCCTGTCCAAGGGCGTTGACATCCATAGAGCGGATGACCGGTCCCTTTCCGCACTCATCCGTAGCTAGTTGAGGAGGGGTGATTGGATCAGCCGCAGGAACGGTGTCAACCACGATCGCCATATCCGGATTGAGAGCCTGGGCTGCGACTTTGGCTCCTCTAGAACCCACTTCCTCCTGAACCGCAGCCACGAGGAATAGCTGATAGTCGAGTTTCTCCTTTTTCATCCTTTCCGCTAATTCGATGAGAACAGTGCAACCCGCACGGTTGTCGATCGATTTGCTGATGATGGTGTCCTTTCCGACAGATTGAAAATGGGGGTGATAGACAATGGGATCGCCGATCTCAATCCCCCAGGATCGCACTTCTTCTGCACTCTCCGCTCCAATATCGATCCAGAGTTCTGAGACGGAAATAGGCCGTTTCAGATCTTCAGCGCTCATCAAATGTCGGTTTTTCACTCCGACCACGCCGGTATAGATGCCTTTGTCAGTACAAATATCGACCTTGGTGCTCAGCAATACCCTTTCATCGAACATTCCATTGAGGTCGAAGAAGATATAGCCTTTTGGGTCGATATACTTGACGAGCAAACACATCTCATCCGTGTGAACGCAGACCATCACCGATTTTGATCCTTTTCCGACCTTTCCAACCACATTTCCCATGGGATCGACGGAGACATCGGAGAGACTCTTTTTCAGCTCTTCGGAAACAAACTCAATCACCTTCTCTTCAAATCCGCTTCCTCCCGGGATAGCAACCAATTTCTGAAATCGTTCAAACATGATTTGATTTTTTTGCGCCATTTTTTGATCCTCACTTTGCTCTGTTTTTGTGGATGAGACCTATTTTTACCTATTTTCGGAGATAAATCCAGATATTGAAGCATAGGAGCAGGATGGTGAACAGGAGAACGATTGTTCTGGAAATCTCCATATAGACGATTCTCTCCATATAGTGGATGATGAATGACCCAGCGTAGGCGAGATCCGGATGATGTTTTCCCCTCAGCCAAACTTCGAGGTGGGTGAGGGGACAGAACCAGTCGACTATTTGGATGACGAGAGCAAAACCGAGGCCGGAGAGATGGAATATTTTTAGAACTTTGTTTCGCCTCCCCCACAGGCCACCCAGAAAGAGGAAGACGATCCAGAGAAAATGGATCAGGACAACACTATCTGCAAGAATCTTGTAAACCAATGGAGTCATAATTTTTGGAAAATCCCCTCTACCTCCCCTTTGCCAAAGGGGAGAAATTATTAACAATCCCCTTTGGTAATCTTTTCCCTGTCATAGACAGGCAAAAGGGGATTGAGGGGGATTTTTTTCTATCCAATATAAATATAATGTATCATAAGTTGACCTTATTTTTCAGAAAAAGTTGTCATTACATATATTAAAGGACTTAAAGAAATTGACATCCATCATGTGTCATTGCGAACGAAGTGAAGCAATCTCATAAGATTGCCACGTCGCTTCGCTCCTCGCAATGACTACTTTTCAAAGTCGTTCACTATAGTTGATTACAACTTTCGTTTGAGTAAACAGAGGCTGAGTGGTAGAATAAACAAAACAGCAGGGAAATCATGTTTAATAAGAGGACCTCATGATGAAACAGGGTCGAAAAGTTTGGACAGAGCCTTCGCAACAGAATACTGCAGATGTTGTCATCTGCGGTGCAGGAATCGCTGGTATTTCTGCGGCCTATCACCTATCTGTGAAATATGGGATCGAGAAGGTGCTTCTCGTAGATGAAGGTGCGCCACTCTCGTTGACGAGTGATAAATCCACCGAATGTTATCGGAATTTTTGGCCAGGGCCCGGGGACGCCATGGTTGGCCTTATGAACAGGAGCATTGATATTCTGGAACATTTAGCCCACGAAAGCAATAACTATTTTCATCTGAGCAGACGTGGATATGTCTATGCGACCGCCGACCCTAATCGAGTCTCCCTTTTTAAACGAGCAGCAGAAGAATCGGCTAGGTTGGGAGCAGGCCCACTGCGCTATCATGACGGTCAGCCTGGTGGTCCCGCTTACATTCCTTCGCACGGATCGGCCTTCGAAGATCAGCCTGATGGTATCGATTTGATTCTTGATCAAAGGATGATCCAGCATTATTTTCCATATCTTTCCAAGAAGATCGTAGCGGTGATCCACGCTCGGCGTTGCGGTTGGTTCAGTGTCCAACAGTTAGGGATGTATCTGTTAGAGCGAGCAAAAGAACGCGGGGTTCGATTTTCACAAGGAAGGGTCGAAGGGGTAGAAGTCGTTGGTAACAAAGTACGGGCGGTTAGCATACGAAGTAATGACTCAGAGAACAACATCTCAACACCTAATTTCATTAATGCAGCCGGACCATTCCTAAAGGAAGTTGGGCATATGGTTGGGGTTGAACTTCCGGTCTTCTCCGAGTTGCATTTGAAGATGTCTTTCAATGACCGTTTAGGCATCGTGCCTCGCCATGCCCCGATGTTGATCTGGACGGATACGATATGCTTGCCCTGGTCAGAAGAAGAGCGAAAGATGTTTGCTGAATCTGATGAGACGAAAAGGTTGTTGGAGGGACTTCCATCGGGTGTTCATACGCGACCGGAGGGAGGCCCTCAAGGTGAGACCCTGCTCGGTCTTTGGGCTTACGACGTGGGCCCGGTACAGCCTGTCTTCCCCTTTAGCATGGATCTGCGTTATTCTGAAATGGTTCTGCGTGGATTAACCACGATGATTCCTGGCATGCAGGCATACCTTGATCGACTTCCCAAACCCGTCGTGGATGGAGGTTATTATACGAAAACCCGTGAGAATCGGCCCCTTATTGGAAGACTGCCAATCGAGGGCGCTTACTTGATCGGTGCCTTGTCGGGTTTTGGGGTGATGGCTGGGTGCGGGGCAGGCGAACTTTTGGCTGATCACATCACTGGCAGCACACTCCCCCATTATGCTCCCGCATTTTTTCTGGAGAGGTACGAAGACGTAGCGTATCAGAAGCTTTTAGAAACCTGGGGTGAATCCGGGCAGTTATAATCGAGAAATGTTTATAAAGGTTGATTGAGATGGAGTATTGGTAACCTTAGTCTCAGTTTAGGTTTATTATTAAAATCGCACCTAAATACCCGTCCTGTAGACAGGGATGAAAGATGCGTCTTCTGAAAATAGAAAAAATAAATCAGATGCTGAAACAAGTTCAGCATGACAATATGGTTCAATTCTGGTATTTTTTGTCATCCCGAACTTGTTTCGGGATCTCGGTTTTGGGTTTAGGAATTTAGGTTTTAAAGCCCCGCCCTGTGGGCAGGGGGCTTTATTCATTATGCCTGATTTCCAGAGGCGTTGAAGGTGTCGCTTTTTCTCTGCTTATCTGGAGCAGAACAATGGCTGCAATCATCGCTATCCCCCCAAAAAACTGCAAAGGATATAAAACCTCTCCAAGCACGAGATAGGCTGCAAAGCCTGCTATGACAGGCTCCCAGGTTGCAGTGATGCTTGCCCGGGTTGCCCGTATCCGTTCCATCCCTTTGAAATAGAATCCAAATGGAATCAGGGTTGAGAAGATGGCAATATAGAGAAAAGCGATCCATACCTTGAGGGGATGACCGCCCTGGATGATCTTCATGGGGGAAACCAAAAACATATAACAGATCGCGCTAATTCCAAAACCGTAAAGAATCAGCGTCCATGGGTCATATTTTTTTAGCCCCTTTTCTCCATAAAGGGCGTAGAAGGTGAAAAAGAAGGAAGCAATGAGGCCGCTCACTATCCCGACCCTGTTCAGTCGGAGGAGGTCGATTTGAAAGCCACCCACGACCAGATAACATCCTGCCATAGCAAGGAGCAGGGCGGCGATCTTTTTCCCGGAAATGGGTTCCTTCTGGAAGAAAAAGGCATAGAGGGAGACCCAGACGGGTTGAAGGTACTGAAGGAGTATGGCCGGTCCGACATGGATCTTGCTGATCGTAAAGTAATAAAAAAAATTCATTCCTGTTACCGCCACACCTCCCAGGATGAGGAAGTAGGATAAGTCCTTGGGGGAGATGATGACCCTTCTCCGGTCGTAGATGAGGAGAATGATGAGAAGGATGAGGGTGGCAAGTGTCAGGCGGACAAGGATGAGCTCGGCTGGCGGGAGCCCGATGTTAAAGAGGGCTTTTGCAATAACGCTCGATACACCCCAGAGCGTCGATCCGATCAGAATATAAAGGTAGCCATGGATCTCGTTTCTCTTCATTGAGCCCATCGTGTCATAAAAGAGGACCGAAAATCAACTGAAATCCTGAGCAAAAGATTTAGAATTTACAAATTAACATATCCAAAAACTTACCTCCTCCCCCTTCAGAGGCTGTGTCATAATCCGCTTTTCGTCATTGCGAGCGACCGGAGGGAGCGTGGCAATCTCAGGATTATCAAAACGTTATGAGATTGCTTCGGTCGTTTCACTCCCTCGCAATGACATTGTGACACAGTCTCGAAGGGGAGGGGAGATATTTTGAAGCTGGTTCAAAAAATTAAAGACCACAAGGCTTTCCAGCGGGTTGCGGTTGAAAATCCTATTTGTTAATATAATTACGGAATCGAAAAGTTATTTATGAAACCTAAAGAAATCTTACTTCTGTTTTTTACCTTTCTGATGCTGCCTTTCCTTCCGGGGTTATCAATAGCCGTAGATGGAAAGAAGGCGGATTTCAAGGCGGATCAGGAAAAATTGGTGATGGAATGGCGAAAGGAGAGGGATGAATTCTTTAAAACCCACCAGCGCTCCCCTTTCAACTCAGAAGAGAAGAAGGTTTTCAAGGGTTTAAAATACTATAAGTTCGACCCCAATTATGCCTTTTCAGGCGAGGTCAAGCGGTTTATCCTCCATATCAACAACCCGGATTATTATGCAACCTTTCTGACCAATAAGGGAGTCAATAAACGCTATGTCCGATACGGGAAATTTCATTTTCAATTGAACGGTAAGGAGCATACGCTTCAAATTTTCAAGTCAATTTTGAGCGATACTCTCTTCATCCCTTTTAAAGATAAGACGAATGGAAAAGAGACGTATGACGGAGGGAGATATATTGATGCCGAGATCCTGCCAGGATACAAGATTGTTTTGGATTTTAACATGGCCTATCAACCTCTCTGCGCCTACAATGAAAAATTCGTCTGCGTGCTTCCTCCGCGTGAGAACATGATGGAGATTCCAATCCCGGCCGGCGAGAGAAACTACAAGTAACCTTCCGTCAAAGAGAAAGTCCCTTATCGTTCCACACACCATCCCTATAGCCCTTAAGGAACGTAATCGTAGTAAACAATCAGTGTAGACGGTTTTTTTGAAGGGATAATGGTAACTCCAGGTGGTTTTCTTCAAGGAGCAATTGATTTGTCAAAATGTCTGAAACACGGCCGTCGGCTACAATCATTCCGTTCTTTATGACAAGACATCTCTCACAGACTTCCAGGATAAGGTCAAGGTCGTGAGAGGCAATGATTTTGGTGTGTTTAAATTCTTGAAGGAGCCCTATCAGATCGCGCCTGGATTTTGGATCGAGATTGGATGATGGTTCATCCATAGCCAGAATATCTGGCTCCATGGCCAATACGGTTGCAATGGAGACCGCTCGTTTTTTGCCGGCGGAAAGGTGATGGGGTGGTTTTGTTGCCAAGTCAAGGCACCCTATGGTCTGAAGTGCGGAATTGACGCGATCGGTAACCCTTTCGTTACTCATCCCGAGGTTGAGAGGGCCAAATGCAACATCGTCAAAAACCGTCGGCATAAAGAGTTGATCATCCGGATTTTGAAAAACAACTCCAACTTTTTTCCTTATATCCTGTCTGGTCTTTTTGGTCAGTTCCACGCCTCCGATGTTAATGACGCCCAACGATGGAAGCATATAGCCATTCATCTGTAGTAGAAGCGTTGATTTACCCGCCCCATTGGCTCCGACCAAGCCAACAGATTCTCCATGAGTAATCCTGAAAGAAACGCCCTTGAGAGCCTCTGTTCCATCGGGGTATCTAAAAAAAATGTCTTTGAAATCGATAATGTGATGAGTCATCTCTAATTAAACATCCTTTCCGCCAATCTCCCAATGAGACCGACGATATCATATGCCCTAAACATGTAGAGGGTTATCCCTGTAGCAGATATAAATACGAAGTCCTTTTTTCCAAAACCTTCTCTTAAAACAAAATGAATTGTTCCAGTAAACCCCCTGGACAGCATCGCATGATAAATTCTTTCTGCCCGCTCTATCGTCTTAACAAAGAGTGTTCCAACAAGGTTGATGAATATACTGATCCCTTGCCCTTTTTTACCAAACGACCTCAAGTCCTTTGCCCTGACCATCCTCAGGGTCTCTTCCATGAGGACAAAGATATAACGGTAGAGAAATAGAAGTTGAGAGATAAAAATCTCAGGAACTCCGAGCTTTCGTAGGGCATGGCAGATGCCAGGGAAAGAGGTGGTTGAGATCAAAAGCAATGCAGAGCACATTGTCAGGAAATACTTCAAGAGGATCGAAAAGAACGAAACCCAACCACCCGAAACAGGAAGCGTGAAAAAATGATACTTGATATGGGTATCAAATAATGGATTGAGGATTCCGATGAATACTGCAAAAACAGAGACAACGAGGACCTTCTTGAGAATGAACCAGACCGGAATATCCCCAAGGGCAAAAATAACAACCGGGAAAAGGAGAAAAGGTATCAGTCCGGCAATTTCGTACTTGGGAAAGGAAACAACTGTGACAATAAACGCAAATGTGGTGATCACTTTGGTTCGCGGATCGAGGCGATGAACCAGAGTGTTCTTGTAGGAGAGGGTATCCAGAACGCCCAAATTGAAATATTCTTTGTCAAAATTCATGATCGTCCTTGCCCCTTCAGGCCGGATGTTTCCTTTGATGAATGGGCTTCTTTCTTTCTGATGATTTTAATACCGAAACCTATCAGGACAATAAGACTGAGCATCATGACTGATCCAAGAATCCCGGAGACAGAGGTGCCAGTCTCAATATTGGGCCATGCGTTCGCTTCACCGTCTGAAGTCTTCTGTTCTTTGATATCCTCTTTCCTCTTGAAGGTATAATCAGGAAGAAAGGCTGTTTTTTCCTGGAAAGTTTTGAGTAGCATCGCTATGCCCGTCTCATGTTCAGGCAACTCGGGCTTCCCATAAACTCTTTCAATCGACCATTCCAGGCCGTCAGGATGGGATGAGGCGAACCATGATACAGCCCCGCCGGTGATAATTGCAATGACTAGAAAGGCGATCACGATCTTTTTCATTTTAGTTTCTGGAGACAAAGACCTTATCTCGGCTATGCTTTCAAGGAGTTCAGGCCTCGAGGTTTTTACAAAATTGATGACACCCGCGGTAATGAAACCTTCCACAACCCCTATGGCAAGATGAATGGGCTGCATCAGCAAAACAAAAGTCCCAAATGGAAGTTCACTCCTCCCAGAAAGAAGTGTTTCCAGAACCACAGAAAAGGCACCTAACTGAAGTCCCACAAATACGGCGAACAGAGAAGCCATCAGAATCTTTTTTGAACTCATCCCTTTCTGAACAATCGGCTTATAGATCAGCGGGTATCCAATGAAACAAGGATAGAAGCCCAGATTCCATATATTACATCCCAAGGCTAATAACCCCCCGTCTGCAAAGAAAAGAGCCTGTATCGTCAGGACCGATGCCATGACGATAAAGGCGGCATGGGGACCAAGAAGGATTGCAAGGATCATTCCTCCCCCGAGGTGTCCACTTGATCCGGTCCCTGGTATCGTAAAGTTGACCATTTGAGCCGCGAAGATGAACGCTCCAATCACACCCATCATGGGAATCATCTTTTCATCGAGATTCTCTTTAATTTTTTTCGAGCAGTAAGCAATTGTTCCTAATGTTCCCGCCCAGACGGTTGCACCCACTGCCGGAGATAACAAAGCATCTGACATGTGCATGGTCATTCCTCCTTACATTAAGTAAAAAGCAATTTGCCCCTCTCTTCAAAGAGGGGCATAGGATGCTTGAAAGGTCACGGCTTGAAGAAAAATGTCACCCCAACTGTCAATCGAAAATCAGGGGCAGCCTTGTTCATCCCAATCTCCACCCCAGCATCTAAGATAAGCTTATCGCTTATTAAACAGTGTTGGATTCCCAAAAGGCCTGAGATGGGATCATCGCGCTTGTGGCCATTGAAGTTATTCACTCCAAAGATTTCTCCTACCAGAGTCCATTGGTCTGTTAGGACAAACTGTCCTGCGGCAGAATAGTTGAATTCGTTTTTAACCCGATGTTCTCCGATAAAGGTATATCCAAGATTGGTATAAAGCTGCCATCTCTGGCTAAGATTCCATGCGAAGATGGTGTTGAGGTTAAAATCCGCCCTTCCTGATCCTAATCCCTTCGATTTACTTGCGGTAGGTGTGACTAGCGTGCCGGAAACGGCAAACGACGGTATCCAATCCTTTTGGTCGAAAAAACGATATTTAACCTTCAACGGCGCATCACTCAATCCATTCACTTTTTTTCCTTCAACAGGATGGAGGAATAGGTACCCGCTTCCAATTCCGATATCCATTCTTTCGAACAGACCGTAAGTCAACGTCAAGGAAGGAAAGTATTCCTTGTCGTGATTGTCTTGACGGGTAAAATCAAAACCCCCCTCCACCTGAAATTTCCCCTTTTCCACGGTGCCAGCATCGTCTGTTGTAAGGGGCCGGGCAGCAAAGGCATTACTTGAAACAAGGAAAATACACATCATGAGAACAACAATTTCAAATAAACCTTTTTTAATAGAATCCATAATCCCTCCTTTCTTCTGAATCTGGAGGATCATTCCTTGTAAATAAAAAGGCCACGAAGGATTTCTTTCGCTTCTGCGAGAGTTTGGCCTTCGTGGCCTCAATGCAATATCGGATTTCAGGTAGGGAACGGTTTTAAACCGTTCCCTACGATTGTAGGGTTCTGGATTTAAACTTCTTCCAAAACAATTCGGTGGTCGAGGAGATTCATCTCCCTGATTCGCGCTTTGACCCTTTTCTGTTCTCCAAAAATATTCTGGAGGTAGAGTTCCTCCTTCTCGGGGCGAAGGACGGAGATATCCTCAAGGATGAGTTCTTCCTTTCCTTCTTTCAACAAGTACGCATTTGCCTCACACATGGGTTCCTCCTACGTTAAACAAACGTGACCGTGCCCGTGTCACGTGTCCGTTATGACCATTGTTTCAGGATATAATAATCTCCTGAATCCTTTTGATGAGCTGTTCGACGAGATGGGGCAGGGGTTCCTTCGAAACCCCGATCATTTCCACTTCCGGCATCTTTAAGGGAATAAGGTATTTCAGGGCAGAAGAGGAAGAAATGGCTTCTGCCATTTTCGGCGTTAATTCCCCCATCATTGAATTGGCAAGGACAATGGCGGTTGCCCCGACAATGATATCCACCTTCTTCACCGTCTGGACGATGGCATTTTCCCCGGTCGCTCCCCTATTGGCTCCTGCCTTGAGCATGGCTCCTGTGGCCATGGCATTCGTGCCCAAACCAAGAATCTCCAGATCCTCTCCGAAGGCTTCCCGAAGATGTTTGATGACCAAGCCTCCGATTCCACCGCCCTGCCCATCAATCACTGCGATTGTTTTTTTCTTTTCCATCTTTACCCCGTTAGAAAGCCCCGTTACTTTCGGCAGGGATGATATTATTTCTTTTCTTAGCGGACACAGGATTTAATGCCCTGTTTGGGTTTAACCGTTAGAAGGGATAAAACTTTCTAACGGGGTGAACCAATAAAAAAAGCCACTGCTTACCCCACTTTCAATGGGGCCGAACCTTCGTGGCTAATTTTATATAAACGGAATGAACGAATTTGTCAACCTGTTCATTGCCATCGGGGTTACTTAAAATATTTGAGGATGGCGTTAACAAGATTCTTGGCCATTTTCTCCTGAAATACACTCTGGCTTAGGAGGTGTTCGTCCTCTTTATTGGTGATGAAGGCCAGCTCTACCAGCACCGAGGGGATATCCGGAGCTCTGAGCACCATGAAATTAGCCTGCCGGTAGGTGGAGAACTTAAGCGGATGGGTTTCTTTTGTCTCATTCAGAACCAATTCTGCAAATCGAAAACTCTCTTTCATTGAATTATTCTGCATGAGATCGAGCAGAATCTGGTTCAGATTCGGGTCTTTGCTCAGGGAAGCGGGCCTCAGAAAAGCGCCTCCCAGGATGTTGGACATATTCTCTTTGTCGGCCAGGAGTTTCGCTGCTTGGTCCGAGGCGCCGGTAAGGGAAAGACAATATACAGAAGACCCTCTAACCTGCGGATTAAAACTTCCATCGGCGTGCAGGCTGATGAAAAGATCGGCCCCATATTCCCTCGCGATCCTCACCCTCTCCTCAAGTGGAATGAAATAATCCCCTTTGCGTGTCAGAAAAGCCTTCATCTCCTTCTGTTGATTGATCAGATGAACGACTTTCTCTCCAACTTTTAATACAACATCTTTCTCAAAGGTTTTTCGGGGCCCCACGGCTCCCGGGTCTTCTCCGCCGTGACCAGGATCAATCACGACGATCTTTGTCCCTTTCTGCCTGATCTCCTTCTGCTTTTCCCTTTCTTCCTGTTCCTTTTTTTCCTGTCCTACATCGATGAGATCGATGACGAGGCGGTGGGTTTTACCAAGGTCGGGTTTCAGGGCAAAGATATTTGCCTGGAGAGAGGTCTTTTGATAGAGAACCAGTTGCACTTTTCCCTTTCCGAGATCGATCAAACTGATTTTAAGGAGATATTTGTCTTTGACTTCAATTTCCTTCTTTTTTGGAAAAGAGGTGATGCCGGTTAATTCAATCTTGTATTGAGCTGGGTCTTCCTGGGGTGAGCTTTGATATTGAATAGGGGCTGTTGAATCTAAAACGACACGGGTGTGGTCCGGGGCAGACCAGAACCGAATATCGGTAATGGCTGCCCCGAAAGCAGAAAGAGGAAGGTGGATCATCAGGATGGCAGAGATAAGAGATAGCTTAATTTTTGATGGAAAAAATCCCATTTATCCACCGGTCATTGTTAAGACGATCTTTTTCTCATCCAATCTTAAAGGTCATGGCGGCTCCTGTATCTCCTGCCGCGCATCCGGCCCACAGACCATATCCTCCGCCGAGCATAACGATCTCTTCGATCAATTCGGCAATCAATCGTCCTGCGGTTGGCCCCTGAGGATGGCCGTAGACCATGGAGTTTCCGTAATTATTCATCCAGTTTACGTCCAATCCCATTGTTTTGGCCATGTAGATGTCGTTGACCACAAAGGGGCTGTGCGTCTTTACGGCTTTGAGGTCTTTTACAGTTAAGCCCGCATCCCTGAGGGCCATTTCCGCGGCAGGGACAGGCGCTGCTGCCATATAGCCTTTTTTCGCTCTTGCAAAACCATAGGAGAGGATCTGAATTTCAATCTTTGGGTCCCCGCTCCATGCTTTCGCTTTCTCCCGTGTGGTGACGATGAAACCGCAATTCCCATCCGCAGGATGAGTCTGTGCACCGAAACTAAGGACCCCTCCGGGTTCTACCGGGGCCAGTTTGGCCAGTCCTTCTGCTGTCGTTGGAGTGATCCCTTCATCTTCTTCAACGAGTTTCACATCTTTTTTCCCAACTTTTACTTCCACAGGAAACATATATCTCTTCTGAAAAGCCCGATCATTTGCGAGCGAATCATTATATTGCTGGTATCTTCTCAAGGTCACCCGGTCGCACTCCTCTTTAGTGACTCCAATCTGTTTCGCCACGTTTTCGGCAGTCTGAATCATTTTGAAACCCGCCCAGGGGTCTCGATTGAAGTTGTCCATCATCCAGTTTTCGGAAATAACCTCTCCGCCGGGGCCGGGTGGGTTTGGCCAGACCGTATGGGGACCGTTGGAACAACGATCAGCCAGGAGGGCATATCCGGTCTCGTAACCCCCCAGTTCGATGTTCTGGGCCGCAAGATAGATGGCGGTCGTTGATGTGGTGCAGGCCTGATTGATCATGAGAGCCGGCACATCCTTAGCGCCTTCGACGAGCATGGCGGCTGACCAGGTGTGGCTGTAGAACATGCGGTGCTGGGCGATGGTGATTCCATAGTAGAGATAGTCAATAATCGTGGGATCCAGTTTTCTCTTTTTAAACCACCGGTTAGCTGTCGTTGCTGCCAATGTGATGGCATTTTCATTGGCCAGGCTTCCCTGCCAGCGGCAGAATGGGGAAGAGTAATAACCCCGGAATGGAATATAAGCTTTGTTTAATCTGGTCATGATCTTTCCTCCTTTTATTGCGTGTCCGTGTCCGACATCCGTGTCCGTTATTCATAATAACAGATCGCTGGACTGTCGTCTATTTTTTACAGACACGAAACACGGTCACAGGCACGTATTTTTAATATTTATACCAGCCTCCCTTTGTCTTCCTTCCGAGTCTTCCAGCGCGGATCATGGATCTCAACAGGGGAGGGATTGACCATTTGCCCTCTTTAGGCAATTCCTTATAAAGATATTCGGTTACATGATGAGCAATGTCAACACCCGTGAGGTCCATCAATTCGAAGGGCCCCATGGGATAGTTGAGTCCGAGTTTGACGGCCTTATCAATGTCCTCAATCGAGGCAACCCCTTCTTCGAACATGCGGATGGCTTCCACAAGATGGGGAATCATGAGCCGGTTGACGATAAATCCCGGAGTGTCCTTCTTCACTTCAACGGGTTCCTTTCCCATCTTCCTTGACATCTCCATGACGATCTGGACGGTCTCATCATTCGAATGATAACCCCTGATCACTTCAACAAGTTTCATCAGAGGGGCTGGATTGAAGAAATGCATCCCTGCCACTTTTTCAGGCCTCTTTGTCGCCATTGCGATTTCTGTCACAGACATCGAAGAGGTGTTCGTCGTCAGGATGATATCCGGCCTGGTGACTTCATCGAGCGCCTTAAATACGTTCCTTTTCAATTCCAGATCTTCGAAGACAGCCTCGATGACGAAATCAACATCCTTTAAATCCTCCACTCGGGTCGTCCCTTTGATTTTGGAAAGAATTCCTTTCTTCTGGTCTTCGGTCATCTTCCCTTTTTCGACGCTTTTGGCAAGAAACTTATCAATGGCTTTAAGGCCGTTCTCTACGAAACGGTCTTCGATATCCCTCATCACCACCTGATAGCCTGCCTGGGCTGCTACCTGAGCAATCCCATTTCCCATTGAACCTGCCCCCAATACGCCAATTTTTTTAATCTCCATACATTCCTCCTATTGAATGAACTACAGATAAGTACAGCAATTACGCTGCTGTTAAATTTTTCACATAAGGTATTACAATATCTTCTTGATGTCAAATTTTTTTTGGAGAGAGCAAGGGCCATTTTTAGAGCTCTCTCAAAAAATACCTTGACAAATGAGGGTGGGTTAAGGTTAAATTTCAACATTTCATGTGATTCGGAACACATCTTGATGTGTTTACTATGAATCACAACACAATTCTTTAATTCGCGAGGATGAGGAGGTACCTATGGCAACACCCGTTACAGTACCTATGGTTGGAAAGATTGTTTCTGTTTCGGTCAAGGTAGGGGATCAGATCAAAGAAGATGATCAGGTAGCAGTGCTCGAAGCCATGAAGATGGAGATGCCCATTGTTGCTCCGGTTACCGGGGTGATCAAAGAAGTGTGCGTCTCAGCCGGACAGGAGGTGGAAGCAGAGGCAACCATTGCCATGATTGAATAAACTCCCATTATGTAATCGCCTTGTGGGATAATATTTTATGCCGGTCGATAAGGAATTGAGAAAGGTTCTTCGGTTTGGGGTCAAAACACTGGTCATCCAGGAGGTCCGGTTGTTACAGATGCATCAGGGTTCGGTTCCGGATATTGTGAGGAATGGCATCTCCCAAACGCTTGAAGAAACGAAGAGGGAGATCATCCGGTTGACCCGAACCATGGGTTATAAGGAGAGAGCATCCCTTCTCAAAAGGATGATTCAACAGGCGGTGGATCAGGAGATCGATCGGGCAATTGAGTTAAGAAAACATAGATGCCTTCGCTGTACTCACAGAAGGTTCTATGACCATGCTGAAACCCCCCATTTAAACCTTCCCCTTGATGAAAATTTAGCGCAAGCCTACGGATGTGATAAATTGAGGCCTGCCCTGAGAAAAACCTGTCGGAGATTTACAGAGATTCCGACTGCCCGTCCCCTTGGAGAATATCTTGATGGAATCTCCCTGCTTTACGAGTTCAGGGAATGGGTCGGACAGACCGAAGAGATCTGGAAGGATTACTTCTTAAAACCGTAAATCCGAAACACTGATTAGCGGCTATCAGGATATCAGGTGATCAGGTTATACCTGCCTGCCGGTAGGCAGGGTTATCAGGCGTAAAAGTCAGGATTTGATTATACAGACATTATCAATTAGGCCGATGACTACTTCTTGAAGCGCGCATACCCGCACAGACCTTATCTATCCAATGTTTCAAACGGAAATCCTCAATGATGAATGCTCAGAATAATAGACCTTAGGAAGTACCTACATTCAATATAACATCCTATTTTTGACAAATTATTCGCAGCCGGAAATTCCCAAATTGTGATAACCATTGGACGGCAATTGACAGTTCCCATAAGATAAGCTCGTTACATCCATTGATTCCAATTGACAAAAAGTAGTTGAATGGGTAGGATTCTTACAATTAACAAATTGTAGCAGAATAACCGTTGGAGTATAGGCCTCAATGTAATTCAATAAGAAAAGGAGGATCCTATTCCTATGAGAACTTATAAAGGGAACTTGGTACAAGTCATCGTTGTGATTCTTTCCGTGTTCTTGATGCCTGGCGTGGGCGCGGCAGCCGAGATCTATAAGGGGCCAATACTTGACGCACACAGTCACGTCGGCGAGTCATTCGACTGGGAAACTATGGTCAGTGTCATGGATCGGAATAACGTTTCTCGGCAGATCATCATGGCGCGCGGCTACCCTGGCCCATCGGGCTCAAAAGATCTTCCTGGGAATGATGATTTAGCGCTCAAACTATCTGATAAATACCCTGGTCGGTTTCTTCCGCTCGTCGGGATGCAGCGCACGGAACTCACAGGTGAACACAAATGGCGCAATCCCGATGCGGCCGTCAACGCACTACTGAAAGAAACTGAAGTATCGCTTGCCACGGGTCGCTTTCGCGGTATTGGCGAGGTCATTGTGAGACACTATGCCTATTCATCAGGAAAGCACGCGGAAATGGAGAACCCGATTTACTCCCCTTTCATGCTGCGCCTGAGCCAGATCGCCGCCCGCTTTGATGTACCTATCGTCCTGCACATGGAGGGAGAACCGGGGTTTGTTAAGGACTTCACCCGCCTTCTTCAAGAGAATCCCCGGGTCCGCTACATTTGGGCTCACAGCTGCGGTCGCAGCAAGGCGCCCGTCATCCGGACCATGCTAACAAATCACTCAAACCTTTTTTGTGATCTTTCCAGTATGACCAATGTGGGGGAGACAGGTTACGGAACCGGCTGGCCACGGATGGAAGCGTACAACGCACTGATAGAGCAGAACGGGGTGATTTTTCCAGAGATGCGTGAGATATACGAGGCATTCCCGGACCGATTCATGATCGGTACTGACGTGGCACACGCCCCCGGCATGAATCAAAAAAACTACGGTCGCCGAATTCAACGCTTCCGCGAGCTCCTTGCACAACTTAAACCGCAAACTGCAGCCGCGTTTGCCGAAGACAACGCTATACGAATCTTCAAGGTAGACCGGTGAGTAAGAGAATTTCGGGGTGACGTGAGGGACGACCGTAAATAGGTAAATAACTCTGTGAATGGTGATAGGCAGGGCTTATGAAACCGTAACATGAAGGACATAGAACAAAGGAATCGCTCAAGACGTTCGAGTCGACCTCGTACCTCGGCGGCTCAACTCCCCGTTATGCTTCCTTTCTTTCAGTAATCATCAAGATTGGAGGTCGGCTCACTTTCCGGATAAATAGTTGATGTTTGCGATAAAGATCATCTTGACACTGTCTGTCAACTCAAAGGCTGGTCAGGTCATATCAGGATATCCGGGTATCAGGTTAAACAATGTTAGTCTTCTGTTTTCCTGATATTCTGATCCTCTGATACTCTGCCTCTCGGTACGAGTCGATTCCGACCTGATTTCCTGATAACCTAATCCCCTTCTTTCAGGCCAGCGCTTCGGACACCAGTTCTGTGATGTCCATCACTTTGATCTTGCCCTTTTTTTCTTTCCGGAGCCTTGCGGCGGCGAGCTGAAGATTGGCTTTGCAGGCAGGGCAGGCGGAAACAACCATTTCCGCGCCCACTTCGAGAGCTTCAAGCATGCGTTGGTAGGCGATCTCGCCCGAGAGTTCGGTGTTGAAGGCTTTCATGCCTCCTCCACCTCCGCAGCATTTGGCAAGCAAGCGATTGTTTTTAAATTCAATCAACGTGGCTCCTGGAATTTTTTTGATCAATTCTCTCGGAGGTTCGAAGATGTTGAGATGGCGCCCCAGATCGCAAGGGTCATGATAGGCAACCTTCGTGGCTTCCACTCCTTTGAGTTTTAATTTTCCTTCCTGAATCAACTGATCAAGGTAATCGATTGCATTGATCACCGGTGTGTTGAAGGAGAGGTGCTTGGGGTAAAGCTCTTTCAAGGTTTTATAGCAACCTGCACAGGTGGTGACAATCTGCTTGGGCTGAACCTTCGAGATGGCTTCAACATTCTTCTTTCCCACTTCCTTAAATTCTTCCGTCCCTACAAGGTAGGAGAGATAACCGCAGCAATTTTCATCCTTTCCAAGGGCAGTATATGAAACTCCGGCTTTGTCAAAAATATTCATGAGAATGGGTACAAGGTTGATATCCTGATAGGAGGCGACGCAACCAGGAAAGAAGAGGGTATCCACTGGGCCCTTCTTGGGTTGAAAAGTTGACGGATAGACATCGGTCCGTTTTTCTCGGGGTTCCCCGAAGGGGTTTCCGGTTGCTTTGAGATTCTCCATCAGGGTCTTATGGATTTCAGGAAGAAATCCCGCTTCAACCAGTTTCCTCCGTCCTGCTTCTACAATGTCAGAGACAACTACGCCCGCAGGGCAGGTCGATTTACAGTTCAAGCAGGTCGTGCAGAGGTAAAATTTGTCAGCCACTTCCTTGGAAGGCTCTAACAGGCCTTTCATCATATAGTAAGCCTGAATGACCCGACCACGGGCATTCTCCGATTCCAGACCGGTACGGGAAAAAACCGTACAGCCCGCCCGGCAGAACCCGCAGTTGATACAGGCGAAGATTTCATTGTCGACTGCCTGACCGAAGCTTTTGATCTGGTCCGGAGTTTCTATAAAAGCCTCGTACGTGAATGGATCGAAAATATCTTTGACGCTATCATCCAATCCCATTTTGCCCGGATTGAGGATATTCTTGGGGTCGAGCGCTTTCTTGATCGTTTTCATCACCTCATGACTTAATCCCAGCTCTTTATGAATAAAGGACGCTTTGGCCACGCCGATTCCATGCTCCGCGGTTAACGTTCCTTTAAACTTTAAAGTCAAGTCAATAAACTCCTGGGCAATCGGTTTTACTTTTTCCCATTCCTTCTTGTTTCGGCCATCAATGATAAGGGTGGCGTGAAGGTTTCCATCACCGATATGGCCGAAGATGGGAATGGGGAAGTCGTATTTATCACGAATCTTCTGTAACTCGCGTATCGTTTCCGGGATTTTGGACATGGGTACGCCAAAATCTTCCACAAAGGGAATCAGCTTCGCTCCTCTTCTCACCTTCGAGAGGGAAGGGACCAGACCCTGGCGACCTGCCCACATCTTTAAACGCTTAGCAGGGTCATCATCCCACTGGTTGCCCAGGCCATTACATTCCTTTGAGATGCGATTGATCTTCTCAATGTTCTCTTTTACTGCCTGCTTGTTTCCATCGATCTCCATAAAAAGGATGCATTCCACGTTGTCAGGGATGTTGAGGCCCATGGCTTTATTGACTACATCAATGGAGAGTCTGTCCAGAATTTCGCAAGAGGAGAGGGGGACTCCAGAGGTAATAATCTCTTCAGCGGCTTTTCCCGCATCTTCAACCGAGGGGAACCAGGCCTGAGCAAAGGCGATATATTCAGGCATGGGTAGAACCATGACCGTCACTTCTGTAATCACACCGAGGGTTCCCTCTGCACGGCAGAAGAGATGGGCAAGATCATACCCTGAAGATGTTTTTGGAACGAGCGACCCAGTTTTCATCACCCTTCCATCTGCCAGGACGACCTCCAGCCCCATGAGGTAATCTTTGGTTGCGCCGTATTTGACTGCCCGGTTGCCGCTGGCATTGGTGGAGACCATTCCACCGATGGAGGCAATGGCGGCGCTTCCAGGATCCGGAGGAAAGAAGTGGGTTGGGGCAAGGGCATTGTTCAAATGCTGGCAGATCACCCCGGGTTCCACGATGACATAACCATCCTTTTTCTGAATCTCTTTGATCTTATTCATGTGGCTCACATCGAGGATGATCCCTCCAAAACAGGGGAGCACGGCTCCTGTGGTGCTCGTGCCAGAGCCCCTGGGGATGACCTTGATGCTATTGTCATTAGCCAGCTTTAATATTTTTGAGACTTCCTCTGTGGTCTTGGCAAAGACAATCGCATCGGGAATACCCTCGTGGACCGACATGTCTCTGGAATGGCATAGCCGTTCGATTTGATCGGTCTTGACATTCTTCTCCCCTACGATCTTGATCAATTCTTTAATGTAGTCCATGGTTCCTCCTATTTTCATAAATATTAAGCACGAATATCGAAACTCGAAATTCGAAACAAATCCGAATGACCAAAATATAAATGTTCAGAAGAGTTTTGGATATTCAAACATTCAAAATTTGAATTTGTTTCGTGCTTCGGATTTCGTATTTCGAAATTATATGATTTCAATAATCTTTCGGTAATTTTTCTAACTGACCATAGCTGAAGACTGGGCCATCCTTACAGACATAGAGATGGCCGATGTTACAACGGCCACATTTTCCGATGCCGCATTTCATCCTTTTCTCCAATGAGGTGAAGATTCTTTCATTGGGAAACCGTAGGGCCATCAATTTGGGAAAGGTGAATTTGATCATCACCGGAGGTCCGCAAATCACGGCATAGGTCTCTTCTGCGGAGGGAGCGGCTTCTTCGAGAACATTAGGAACAAGTCCCACCTTTCCCTTCCAATCCTTATCTCCCCAATCGACCGTCGTCACCAACCTTAAATCATCTCGTTTCTCCCATTCAAGCAGTTCTTCTTTGTAGAGCAGGAGCCCGGGCATTCTGGCTCCGTAGATGACTGTGATTCCTTTTATCCTTGCCCGGTTTTCCGGATGGAGAAAATAGGCGATGAGCGATCTCAGGGTCGTGAAGGCGAATCCTCCGCCGATGATCACCAGGTTCTTGCCTTGAAAGAGATCAATCGGATATCCATTGCCCAGTGGGCCGCGGATGCCGATCTCAGAGCCTTCTTCAAGACGGTGGAGTTCAGTGGTGACAAGGCCGGCTTTATTGATCGTAAATTTCAAAGAGCCCTTTTCCGTCGGGGAGGAAGCAATTCCAAAAGGGGCTTCGCCTTTGCCCAGAGCAGAGAGTTCACAGAACTGTCCCGGGACATATCGAAACTTTTCTTCATCCTCCGGATGGCGGAACGTCAATTCAAGGGTGCGGAGCATCCGGTCAGACGTTTCGATCCGGGCTTTTTTAAGAATCATTGGAATGGGAAGATAGGGATTCTTCATTGGTCTATTATTTAAACTTTCCTTTTCGTCCCTCGGTCCTCCGTGAAGAGGTGTAAAGAATCGCCTCGCGGACATCAAATTGAACCGGGCAGTAGAGAATACATCTACCGCAACCCACACACGCCACCCTGCCGAAGTTCTTCGGGTAATAGTTGAATTTGTGCATCAACCTCTGTCGGGTTCGTTCCCGGCCTGTGGGTCGAGGATTATGACCGGAGGTCTCAAGCGAATAGATCGGGAAGAGGCAGGAGTCCCAATTCCTGACGCGCTCTCCTTTTTGATTGGTGGCTTCATCCGTGATGTCAAAGCAGTGGCAGGTCGGGCAGAGAAAGGTGCATGTGCCACAACCGATACACTTCTCGTGGATCCTGTCCCAGAACGGACTTTCGACCATCAGGTCCAATCGTTTCTCTATTCCCTCCACGGGGATCGAGCTATCTGTTTTCTTGGCAGCCTTCTCTTCAAGTTCTTTGACCAAACGGATTTCCTTTGAACCGGCCTCTTTAAAGAACCTGTTCTTTGAAAAAGCCAGACCCTTTTCGGTGAGTAGCTCAACCAGGTAGGATTCGCCTAAATCAATCATAAACAGATCCGAACCATCCTTTCGAAAAGGTCCGCCTCCAGTTGAAGAACAGAAGCAGGTGGTGAGAGGATGGTTGCATGCGAGGGTGATGATGGTCGTCTTCTTCCTCTTTTCAAGAAAATAGACGTCCGTGTAATCTTCACCGATGAAAACCTTTTCGACGATAAAGATTGCTTCAATGTCGCAGGGCCGGGCTCCCAGGAGAACCCTTTCTCTTCCAATTTTTTGTTCGGAAACGATCGGACTCTGGTTCTCCGACATCTCATAGCGGAACATCGTTTCGGATTGGGGGAAGAAGACCTCCTTTGCAGATTTTTGAGGAACCAGTTGGGTCAGGTTGACCTCTTCAGGTTTGTCGATCTTTTTAAAAACAGAGACCCCTTCGGTGAGCTGGACAGGGGCGAATAGATCGTAGGTCTCCATCAGATCTTTTAGAAAGTTTTCAAAGTCCTTTTTATCCAGTTTGAACTTCATTTGATAAATTCCTGTTCATCCTCCGGATTGAACGTTGAGAGAGGAGGAAGGGTTTCAGGTTGGATTCCCGTTTCAAACCCATAGAGGCCCTTGACCTCCTGGTTTAATTTCTGTGTCAGATGGGTGAGCCGAATATCCATGGGGCAGGCTCGCTCGCAGGCGCCACAACCCGTGCATCTCCCAGTCTGGTGGTAGGCCCTGACAATATGATAGAAGGCCAGGTCCGAAGGGGAGAGGCTCTTTTCGATCCACCGCGGGCGAGAGCTGTCCACAAAACACTCCGAGCAATAACACATGGGACAAGCTTCCCGGCAGGCATAGCATCGGATACAGCGACTGATTTCTTTCTGAAAGAACTCCCATCGTTCTTCAGGAGACTTTCCTTCCAATGCTTTGACATCTGGATGAAGATCGACGAGAGGAGATTCTTCCACCGGATCACCGATCAGAACATCAGCGTGGAGCGGTGTTCGATGGGTACAGACCTGGCAGACAGAATAGAGAAAGTCCTCCCGCTTGAGGGTAACATTAAAATCTTCTCCCTTGACCAGAAGCAGCTCTCCCTGTTCAACCGCCTGAAGAATCTCTCCCTTTACAGCTTTCTTCACCTTTTTCCGGTCCACCATTCTTTGGCAGGGAATCCCGATGAGAAGAGGTCTATGATTCGGGAATCTCTTCTCGAGACCTAAGGCCGTCACAGATCGTGCATCACAGCCTTTCACAACGACCCCGACTTTAAGGCGGCTGAATTTATGAAGGTATGTGGTCAGGTTGTTTTCGCAGAAGGAGTTCCAGACCAGGCTTTCAACTCCCTCGGGTGCCCTGATAAAGACAGGGGTTGTCCTGAGTGGAAGGGTCCAGCTTCCATACCCGATGATAAGATCCACGGTCTTGCTGGATAGAAGCTCTTTTGCTTTTTCTCTAAGTTTCTGCTGAATCATGGTTTTAAGGTGTCAAGGATTCAAGGGTTCGAGGGTTCAAGTTTTGTCGCATTTCACTGGAACCCTTGAACCCAGGGCCACATGAACCCTATCTTTTAACAAAATTCTTCAGCGGTCCTAATTTTCTCACATCCTCTGTCACTTCCTGGATGACCTGTGAGAACTTCACGCCTTCTGCTGCGGAGACCCAGGAGAACTGAACCCGGCTCTTTTCCACACCCAGGTATTCAAGAAATTGTTTCAGGGTGGCAGACTTTCTTCTTCCGACATAGTTGCCGGAGAGGTAATGGCAGTCGCCGGGGTGACAGCCTGAAACCAGGACTCCGTCCATTCCACTCTGAAGAGCCTTCAGGATAAAGAGTGGGTTGATCCTACCGGAGCAGGGCACACGGATCACCCGGATGTTCGGAGGGTATTGAATCCGCGATGTTCCAGCAAGGTCGGCTCCGGCATAAGAGCACCAGTTGCAGAGAAAAGCCAGAATTTTGGGTTCCCAGGTTGTTATGGATTCGTTCTCCACTTACTTAAACCTCATCTCTCAAATTCCAATCACCAATACAACGCATTAAATCAGATGCTGAAACGAGTTCAGCATGACAAAAAAAGTGTGTCATTCCGAACTTGTTTCGGAATCTCGAATTTGGAAATGACAAATCATTAAATGCATTTTTATTAATAACCCCTCCTATCCTCCCCCTGTGGTCGGGTCTAATCGACTTATCTTAAGGGGAGGAATATCCCCCTCACCCTTTCCCTCTCCCACCAGAGGCTGTGTCGCAATCGCCTTTTCGTCATTGCGAGTGACCGGAGGGAGCGTGGCAATCTCCGGATTATCAATACGTTATGAGATTGCTTCGGTCGTTTCACTCCCTCGCAATGACATTACGACACAGTCTCCCAGGGGAGAGGGGCATTTTAAAATGATTTCAATCATCATCCCTACTTCCCCTCAGCCTTTATTTAAAGGGGAGGAATATCCCCCTCTTAGATAAGAGGGGGAGGGGGGGAGTTAATTGATTTATCCCATAGCCAGCCGGGTGATCTGGGTAAAGACCTCCTCGGTGCTGAAGCCCTTCAGGTCGATGGACCCGGAGCGGCATGAGGCTGTGCAGACCCCGCATCCCTTGCAAAGCACCTTATTGACCTGGGCGACTGCCTTTTCACCGACGATAGTCCTCTTAACCACAACCTCGATTGCCTGATAGGGGCAGAGGCTTTCGCAGAGACCGCATCCGATACAGGTCTTCTCATTGACCTCGGAAATGGTCCCAATGGTCTCGAGCTCTTTCTTCGTTAAATAAGTGAGAGCCCGTGCCACTGCGGCGTTGGCCTGGGAAAGACTCTCGTCGATCGACTTGGGACTGTGTGCCAGCCCAGCGAGAAAGATTCCCTCCGTGGCAAAATCAACAGGCCTCAGTTTCATATGGGCCTCGAGAAAGAATCCATCCGCATTGAGCGGGACCTTCAACATTCTGGAGAGGCGCTCATTTTCCTCTCGGGAGGCAATGACTCCCGGACTCAAAACGAGGAGATCGGTTTCGATCAAGAGGTCATCGTGAAGGATCGGCTCATGGACGATGACCTGAAGCCCATCCGATCCTTTCTCGACCTTCGGTTCGCTTTCCGGATCGTATCGGATGAAAAGGACTCCCATCTCCCTTGCCTTTTCATAATAATCCTCTTTAAACCCGTAAGTCCGGATGTCGCGGTAGAGGATATAGACATTGCTCTCCGGTGAGGCCGCTTTAATTTTCAAAGCATTTTTAATGGCATCGGAGCAACAGATTCTGCTGCAATAGGGCCTTTCTTCATTCCTTGATCCCACGCACTGGATCATGACCACATGTTTAGCGCCTTTGAGCGATGCCGGACGAAGAGCAATCCTCTCTTCCAGTTCTTTCTGTGTGATGACTCCCGGGTCCTGTCCATAGAGGAATTCACGGGGCCTGTATTCCTGCGCTCCGGTCGCCACAACGATGACGCCATGATCGATCGTCTTGGGGCCATCGCTATTTTTAACTTGAGTCTTGAAGTTTCCGACAAACCCCTCAACCTTTTCAATCGTCGTCCCCTTGAGAAGATGAATCCGGGGATTTTTTTCAATCTCTTTGATCATTCTCTCGAGTTGAAACTGAACATTGCTGCCATCGAGGAGGTAGTGGATCTTTCTTGCCTTACCGCCCAACTGGGATTCTTTCTCAACGAGATAGACTTCAAACCCCGCCTCTGAGATCTTTTGAGCTGCTGTCATCCCGGCAAGCCCCCCTCCGATAACCAGGGCCTTATGATTCATTTCGACCTTCTGCGTAGGAAGGGGCTCAAGGAGGGAAGCTTTAGAAATGGCCATCCTCACCAGGTCTTTTGCCTTCTCGGTTGCCTCTTTATGCTGATGCATATGGACCCAGCTGCATTGGTCGCGGATATTGGCCATCTCGAAGAGATAACGGTTGAGGCCCGCTTCACGTATCGTATCCTGGAAGAGGGGTTCATGCGTTCTGGGCGTGCAGGAGGCGACCACAATTCGGTTCAGGCGGTGCTCGTCGATGATCTTCTTCATCGCTTCCTGCGTGTCCTGAGAACAGGTGTAGATGTTTTCTCCCACATAGACGACGTCAGGAAGGGTACGCGCATAATCGGCCACAGAGGGAACATCCACCACGCCTCCGATGTTGATCCCGCAATGGCAGATGAAGGCACCGATGCGGGGCCCCTCATAATCCACATTCCTCTCAGGGACATATTCTTTTTCGGTGACCTGTTCTCCCCTTGCGGAAGAAAGAATGGAAGAGGCTTCGGCTGCTGCGGCGGACGCCTGCGCCACGGTTTCAGGAACGTCCTTGGGGCCGGAAAAGGCGCCCCCCACATAGATTCCGGGCCTCGAGGTCTGAAGAGGATGGAACGTATCGGTTTTGATAAATCCATAAGGATTGAGATCAACTCCGAATGTCTCCGCGATCTCCCTGTGTTCTTTCACCGGCTCAAAACCAACCGAGAGAACGACGAGATCGAATTCTTCAGAAACCATCTCTCCGTCTTCAGTCTCGTAATGGATGATCAAATTTTTCGTATCCGGAGATTCCTTGAGATGGGAGACGCGGGAGCGAATGTAGCGAACGCCGTAATCGTTCTTCGCTCTGTCGATGTATTTGTCGAAATCTTTTCCGTAAGCCCTCATGTCCATAAAGAAGATGGTTGCCTTCATGTCCGGAGCATGCTCTTTGGCGATGACCGCCTCTTTGGTGGCGTACATGCAGCAGACCGAAGAGCAGTATCCCTTGCCGATATGGGGATCCCTCGATCCCACGCATTGAATCCATGCCACTCGATGCGGATGGGTCCCATCTGAGGGCCTGCGGACTTCACCTTTAAAAGGACCCGAGGCAGAGAGGAAGCGTTCGAATTCGATGCTCGTGACCACATTGGCGAATCTCTTGTAGCCATATTCGCTCTTGATCGTGGGATCGAACTCATCGAACCCAGGAGAGAGGATGATGGCGCCCACCTCGAGTTCGATCTGTTCATCCTTCATTCTGTGGTCAATGGCTTTTGCCTCGCAGGCTTTGACGCATTCGAGACACTCTGAGCAGCCTGCACACTGGAGGCAGCGTTCGGCTTCTTTGATCACATCTTCTTCCCTGAGCCCGAGGCAAGATTCGTTGAAACTTCGTCTTCTCTCAAGAGGAAGCCCAGCCATAGAAGCCCTTGGCCGGTATTGAACGCCATCAATATCCGCAAGGATGGAGTCTTTCTGAGCGCCCTCTGCCTCGCGGTCTATTCGCAAGTCCTGGCCTCTCAGAAAGCGGTCGATGGAGATCGCGGCTTTTCGGCCTGCAGCCATGGCATCGATGTAGGTCTGGGGCCCGGTGACCGCATCTCCGCCGGAGAAGATGGATGCTGCGCCGGTCTCAAGTGTGAGAGGATCGGCCTCAATATTTCCCCGGCGATTGATTCGGATTCCCTCTTTTTCATCGAGGAAGGAGAGGTCAGGCTCCTGGCTGATGGCTGGGATGAGCGTGTCGGCTTCAATCGTAAATTCTGAGCCAGGAATGGGAATGGGTCTAGCTCTTCCGGATTCATCAGGTTCGCCGAGGGCCATTCGTTGGCACTCCACTCCCTTTATCGCTCCATTCTCAATGAGGAGTTTGACGGGTGCAGTGAGATATTCGATCTTGATTCCTTCGTGTTCGGCCTCTTCGATCTCTTCGGGCTGGGCGGGCATTTCGTTTCGGGTCCTGCGGTAGGCAATGGACACCTCTTTTGCCCCGAGACGAAAGGCTGTCCTTGCGGCATCAATGGCCGCATTTCCTCCGCCAATGACAACGACCTTCTCTCCCAATTTAACGGGTTGGTTGAGCGCCACCTTTCTGAGAAAGTCGACCGCATGAAGAACACCTGATGCCTCTTCACCCTGGAGACCGAGCTTTCTGCTCAGGTGCGCGCCCGTTGCAAGAAAGATGGCATCATATCCCTGGCGCTTGAGCTCCTGTAGGGAGAGACCTTTGCCGATGGGGGTGTTGAGCTTAATTTCCACGCCCATGCGCCGGAGGTAGTCAATCTCTTTATTGAGCACAGTACGTGGGAGGCGATATTCTGGAATTCCAACAGCCAGCATTCCGCCTGCAACAGGAAGGGCTTCAAAGATGGTCACTCCGTAGCCCATCTTTCTCAGATCCCAAGCAGCCAGAAGGCCTGCTGGGCCAGAGCCCACAATCGCCACCTTCTTTCCATTTTCAGGAGATACCGTGAGGTCGGTCTTATCTTCTTTTTCAAAATCCGAGACAAACCGTTTCAAACCGTCAATGGCAATAGGCTGCTCTACCTCTTTTCTGCGGCAGACTGATTCGCAAGGATGGGTGCAGATACGGCCGGTGATGCCTGGAAAGGGGTTCTTCATTCTCACCAGGGCGAGGGCTTCTTCAAACTTGCCTGCGGAGATGAGTGCGATGTAGCCCTGCGCATTGACATGGATGGGGCAGGCAGCGCGGCAGGGTGGGTCGCCTTTTTTATCAATGCCGTAGGCGCTGGGCATAGCTTGGGCAAAGAGTTGATAGATGGCTGCACGGGTGACCAAGCCCTGTTCATAATCATTGGGTATTTTGATCGGACAGACCTTCGAACATTCACCGCAGGCCTTGCAATCTTCAATCGTGACATAGCGGGCCTTCTTTTGAACCAGAACCTTGAAATTTCCTGGTTTGCCTTCGACTTTATCCACTCTGGCATTGGTGAGGATCTGGATATTCCGGTGACGGCCTGCATCGACCAGTTTGGGGGACATGATGCACATGGAGCAGTCATTGGTGGGAAAGGTCTTATCCAACTGCGCCATGGTCCCGCCGATGCTGAGCTTCTTTTCGACGAGGTAAACCTTCAATCCCGATTCTGCGAGGTCGAGAGAGGTCTGGATTCCTCCGATTCCTCCGCCCACCACGAGCACCGCACCCACTGGCTTCTTAGAGGTTGGGTTCATCTCAGGCAGGCCTCCTCACTTTTTTCATAAGGTCTGTCGTCTTGATTCGATTCATTTTGAGTCCGAGCTCATCCGGTTCGATTCCCAGGGCCAGGCCAAGGAGCTGGGGATAGAAGAGAACGGGCAGTTTATACTCTTTTTGAAAGACCTTTTCGACCTTCTTCTGATTCGATTCATACATCACATTACAGAAAGGGCAGATGAGAACAATGGCATCGGCCTGTTGGGCATGGATGTGCTCCAGTTTCTTCTGGGCCATTCCCAGCGCCACCTGCTCATCTATCGCTAGGACTCCTCCGCCGCAACAGGAAAGCTTGTCCTCGTAGGAGACGGATTGTGCTCCTGTGGCCCGGATCAAATCATCAAGGCTTTTTGGATCTTCGGGATCTTCTGCCCTGCCATGGACGTTAGAGGGTTTGGTATAATGGCAACCATAATGGGGTGCGATCCGGAGACCGGAGAGATCAACTTGAACTTTAGATTCGATTGTCTTTACGCCGATCTCCCGGTGCAGGATCCGTGCAAAATGGAGAACCCCCACTTCTCCCTCGTAGCGCAATCCGAGCCATTGATGGAGGTCTTCGTTGATCCGTTTTCTGAGGTTTTTATCTTCCTGGAGCTGGTGGTTTGCTTCCGCAAGAGAGCCACCGCAGGAACTGCAGAGCGTGCAGATGGAATGGCCTTTGGTTTCAGCCAGAGCCAAATTCCTTGCAGCCATCAGAAGATAAGCATGATGACTGATCGATTTTACAGGATAACCGCAACAACTGAAGTCCGGGAGGTCGTATAGGTGGATGTCAAGGGCTCCGGCCACCTTCCTTGCAGCAATTTCATAATTTAAAGTCCTGACCGGAACCGTACACCCGAGGAAAAGGGTATAGGCGTTGTTCTTAGGACGATCCTCTTTTTTCTTCATGATAGAACCCAAGCTCTTTTAGAATCTTCTTCACATCTTCCGTTCGACCCGGTAAAAGAGGGAGATCGGATTCCTTCCGCTTATCATTTTCGAACTCCGTAATTTCCAGGAGGCGTCCATGGGAAGAGAGAAGTTCGATCTGGGCTTTCATGGCCGGAGGCACATAACCTTCTCTTACAGCAATATTTTTAATCGCATTCATCAATTCAGGAATTCTGACATCCTGTGGGCATCTTTCATAGCAGGTATAGCAGGAGGAGCACAACCAGATAAACTGGCTTGAAAGAACTTCCTTCTTCATTCCCAGCAGAGCCATTCGAATGATCTTCCTGGGATTGTAACGGTCAGTAATCTCCCTGACAGGACATCCGGCTGTACAGGTGCCGCAGGAAAAGCATTTTTTTATATTCTCTCCGCCAGGTTCTTTTGAGATCAGAATCTTAAAATCGGGGTCAAGTTCTTTTGAATGGATCATACTATATGAATGCAATGCTTATGTTGAAATGTCAACGGATAAAAGTACTTTTTATCACAAACATAAGAGGGCGAATTTTATCTTATAAAACCATTTTGAGCAAAATTTCACAGGTTATATATAATATTTGTGTAGTGAGGTCAAGCTTTTATGAAAAAGAATAAAAAAGACTTGTTAAGTTATGATTTTTATTGTATATTGCCAGAAAAAATCGAAAGGAGGATATTCCATGGAAATCGAAGGATACACATTCCCCGATGATCTTTACTATCATAAAGAACATTTTTGGGCAAGAGTAGAGGGGGAGATCGTGACAGTGGGGACAACTGACTTTGCCCAGAAATTGGCAGGCGATATCGTCTTTGTAGAGATGCCTTCAGTTGGCAAAACCGTTGAGCAGGGGAAGCCCTGTGGTTCGATGGAATCGGGCAAATGGGTAGGAAGGATCTATGCCCCTGTTTCCGGGAAGGTGCAATCTTCAAATGAGGAACTCGAGGATTCCCCTGAACTGATCAATACCAGTCCCTATGAGAAGGGTTGGATCTTTAAGATCAGTTCCTCCGGTCTCCAGGAAGATCTCAAGGGCTTGATGAAGATTGGCCAAATGGGCGATTTCATCAAATCCGAAATCGAACGGGTCAAGAAGACAAAAGAGTAGAAAGGCCCCGGCGAGCAGATATAGGTCTAAAGGATTGACCATCGTAGAAATAGACAGGCGTTCGATTCGAACGCCTTTTTTTTCGCAAAAATACAGGTCCTGCGCAGATGGTATATTGGTCTTACCATTTTGATTTTATTGACAAGGGCATCCTCGTTTGTTATAAAACGGTTAGAAAGGCCGTTTATCAACATCGTATACTGAGACAGGGTAGATGATGCTGGATCATCTTAAACGCCATGGACCTCGCTAAACTCACTCCCAAGCAGCTTTTAGAAATCGATGCCTGCACCCGTTGCGGTGAGTGCCTCAGGACCTGCCCGGTTTTCAGCCAGAAAACCGAAGAGGGGATCAATCCGAGAGGAAAGATCCAGGCCATGAAGAAATTTATCAGGGGACAGTATGGCCTCTGGGCAAGGATCTTCGGCAAAAAAAGCTTAAGCCAGTCGGAACTGGAAAAATTTTCCGAAATGGTCTATCGCTGCACGTTGTGTGGTGAGTGTAGCATGCAGTGTCCGGTGTCGATTGATTCGAGGAGTCTCTGGATCGCCATCAAGGAGACGCTGGTCGATCTCGGTCATTATCCTAAAAACCTCGGGATGATGAAGAAGAACGTTTTATCAAAATATAACATCTCGGGGGATCATAATAACTTGAGGACCAGTTGGCTGGAGGGGCTTGAAAATCTTCCGGCCCATCGATACCAGAAAGAGCATGCCACAGTCGTCTACTTTGTCGGGTGTGTCTCCGGTTATTTCCCGATGGCTTATAAGGTTCCGCAGAGTGTGGTCAGGATCCTCGAGCGATCAGGAATCGATTTCACACTGCTGGGCGGAGAGGAGTGGTGTTGCGGGTTTCCGCTCATCGGCGCAGGTTTCAAAAAAGATATTGAGGACCTGATCCGTCACAATGTCGAAGGGGTAAAACAGAAGGGGGCCGAGAGCGTTATCTTCTCCTGTCCCTCCTGTTACCATACCTGGCATGAGGAGTATCATACGGATTTAAATCTCTTCCACTCCACACAGTTCATTCTCGATCTGATCCAGAAGAGGAAGATTCGGTTCCGGGAGGAGAAAGTCAGGGTCACCTATCATGATCCCTGTGATCTGGGAAGGCAGAGCGGCATCTTTGAGGCTCCGAGGGAGATTCTACGATCCATGCCAGGGGTAGAGTTTGTGGAGCTGGCCAGCCATGAAAAAGAGAGTAAATGCTGTGGAGGGGGAGGGCTGCTCGAGATGGTTGACCCCGAGCTTTCCATCTCTCTGGCCCGCGAGAAGATTAAGGAGATTCAGGCCACCGGGGCGGAGATCGTGGTTTCCGCATGTCAGCAATGCACTCGAACGATTCAGTCCACGGCAAGAAGGATGAAGGTTCATCTGAAAACAGCCTATATCACTGAGCTTGTTTTGAAGCATATGGAGTAATCGTCATTGAATGAACCCGCCAGTTGCAAAAACGGGCAAGGGTAATCCGCCCTACAAGGCTTCGAATGGCGGGTTTTTATAATTTTATGGGACACAGGGGACTTCACCTAAAGTGAATTCCGCCAGGGAGACGAAACGGAAGTGCTGATACGGAAAAATGTTCGCCTCGAAGCCTTTCCGAACGGATCGCCCTTGCCCGTATGAGTAGAAATTTTGCAACATCTGAATGAAAACGAGAATTCGTTATGAGTAAACATGTTCTCTTCTATGTGATGTTCATTCCTACGGTTCTCCTGTTCTTCTGGGGAATGTGGTTTCGTATCAGTCTCTACCTGAGAGGTACACTCGAAGGCGCGGAGAACGCGACACCCTGGCGGAAAATGACGATCCTCATTGGCAGGGGCTGGCAGGGGTTCTGGAAGAGACCGGGTTGGTATATCAAGATTCTCATTACGGATGTCATCTTTCATAAGAGACTCTTCGGGCAATCTTTCTATCGCTGGCTTGCCCACACCTTGCTCGTCTTCGGTTTTATCGCCACGTTTATCGTTGACATGATCAAGGGATTTACGACAGGCTATCTCGTCGAATTAAGCCATTCCATTCCCTTCTTTTCGTTTGCCCATGTTTTTGAAACAGGAGCGATTCGTCCCTATCTCGATTTTTTTCTCGAATTCTTCAGCTTTCTCATTCTTGTTGGCTGTATTTTAGCCATTGTCAGGCGTTTCTTTATTCGGCCTCAACAACTCAAAACAGAAGAGGAAGATATTGTGACACTTATCTTCATTCTCTACTTGGAGCTATCCGGGTTCTTCATCGAGGGATACCGGATCGCCCATCCCGAAGTCGTGGCCAACCGAGTCTATATGGCCAATTTCACTCCCCCAAGCGCCAATAACTGGATCTCATTCTTCGGATATTTCCTGTCGCTTTTTCTGAAGGACATCACGATCAATCCTCACTTCCTCTGGTACGCCCATGTCATTCCCAGCCTGGTCTGGTTTGTTTACATTCCTCATTCCAAACTCCTCCATATTTTTACTTCATCGGTAACCGTTATTGCGGATAGAGCAAAAGAGAAACCGCACGAATAAAAGATTGATACCGAAACTGTAAATTCTTTAACTTGCTGAAATGTCAATAAAAAAAACTGATGCTTGACAAAAAAATACAATGATGGTAAAGAATGTAAAAAATATCACAAGCTAATCAAAATATTTCCCTGTTTCCACTTTAAAAAGGAGAATAGGGGAAAAGGAGGGTATTATGATGATCAGCAAATGGATGACTGCAGGGACGATTCTGAAGATGATGGCAATGCAAAATCCAGATAAGATAGGAGCGGCGGATAAAGTCCGTAAGATGACATTTAAAGAATGGAATGATCGAAGTTGCCGCTTTGCAAACGCCTTAGATCAGTTAGGGGTTAAGAAGGGGGATCGTTTTGCCATTCTTGCATATAACTGCGTCGAATGGCTGGAGTTCTATGCAGGTTCGGCAAAGAGGGGACAGGTGACAGTGCCGGTGATGTTTCGGCTTGCTCCTCCTGAAATCGAATATGTTGTCAAGCACTCCGATTCCAAAGCCTTCATCGTAGCAAAAGAGTTTGTTCCTATGGTCAACTCCATTCGTAATAAACTGACCAATATACCGCCGGAAAATTATATCTACTTTGGAGATGATCAAACCCCTGAAGGATATCAATCTTATGAATCACTTCTGGCAAAAGCGTCTCCGGCAGAGCCGGATGTGGAAGTTGATGCAGATGATATGTGGAATATTATGTATACTTCAGGCACCACAGGAAAACCAAAAGGGGTAGTGAGAACCCATGAGGGGAACCTGTCCCAGTATATCTTAAACGGGATCAATATGGGGTTGAGGCCGGATGATTGCGTGATGCTGGTCATGCCCATGTGCCATATCAATTCCATCTACTACTCCTTCACCTATACGTATGTGAGCGGAAGAGTATTTGTCTATAATATGGTCAGTTTCGATCCTCTGGATCTGTTGAAGACGATCGAAAGAGAGAAGATCACGTTCACCTCTCTCGTCCCTACCCATTATATCATGATGCTCTCGCTTCCTGACGAGGTGAAGAATAACATCAACGTCAGCTCGATTCGCCAGCTCCTCATCTCTTCGGCTCCTGCTCGAAAAGACACGAAGATGGCCATCATGAACTATTTCAAGAATGCGGAACTCTGGGAGGCCTATGGTTCAACAGAAGCCGGGCTGGTGACTCTGCTCCGACCTGAAGAGCAGTTTAAGAAACTAGGGTCGATCGGAAGGGAGATCTGGGGAACGGACCGGATCAAGATTATTGACGAAAATGGCAAGGAGGTTCCAAGGGGTGGGGTGGGAGAGCTCTATTCCCGAACCCCGCATGTCTTCAAGGAGTACTGGAAAGATCCTGAGAAGACCAAATCGGTTTTTCAGGGTGAATGGTTCACCGCCGGGGATATGGCCTTCCAGGATGAAGATGGTTATTTTACTCTGGTTGACCGAAAGGCCAATATGATCATTACCGGCGGGGAAAATGTCTTCCCTTCGGAGGTGGAGAATATGCTCGGGTCCCATCCTGCGGTTAAGTATGTAGCTGTTATTGGCATTCCGGACCCGAAATGGGGCGAAGCGATCAAAGCCATTGTGACATTAAATCAGGGGAAGACAGCGACGGAAAAGGAATTGATCGATCATTGCAGGGGGAAGATCGCAGGATATAAGATTCCTAAAACAGTTGATTTTATCAAGGACGAAGAGATGCCCATGACTCCCACCGGAAAGATTCTCCACCGGGTCTTGAGGGAAAAATACGGTAAATGGAGCGACACGAAGTAAAGCGCGGTCAATGAAAAGGTTCCAGGCCCAAGTGAATCCCCCTTGGGCCTTTTTTATTCATTTCCCTCTTGAAAAAAATCGAATGATAGGCTATGTTTCTGAAATCCAAGGGTTTAGAAACCCTTGGATTCATTTTGTGAGGGTTTGACACCTATGCTGAGAAACCTAAAGTGGCGATTAATCATTTATGCGGCAGTGGCTCTTTTTGCTGTCCTTCTCTTTTTGCCCACATTGATCCCTGAACTGCCAGCCTGGTTTTATAAAATCATTCCCACGGAAAAGGTCCACCTTGGGCTTGACCTACAGGGTGGAATGCACCTCATCCTGGAGGTCGAGGCGGAGAAGGCAGTCGAGAGCTATGTGGAAAGGATTAAGAATAATCTGAGGGATGACCTTCGGGATAAGGCCATCCCCGTCGGAAAATTGGAGAGGGAGAAGAGCAATCAGATTGTTATCGAGGTTTCAGGCGATAGGGATAAATGGGAGAAACTCCTGAGTCAGCGTTATAGCATCATGCAGGAACTTTCCACCACTTCTCTCGATAAAGGGATCTGGAAGGTTGTTCTTGTTCTAGACAGCCGTCAGGCTGAACAGGTCAGAAAAAGCGCCGTTGATCAGGCACTCGAGACTATCAGGAACCGGATCGATCAATTCGGTGTGGCAGAGCCTGAGATCACCCTTCAGGGAGCGGACCGTATTCTGATCCAGCTCCCCGGAGTCAAAGATCCTCAGAGGGCGATCGACCTCATCGGAAAAACTGCTTTATTGGAATTTAAACTGGTGGACGAAGATGGCAATCTTGAAGAGGCATTGAAAGGGAATCCACCGGAGGGGAGCATCATTCTCTATCAGAGGTTTGTCGATCCGAAGACAGGAGGGGTGAAGAAGAATCCCTTCCTTTTAAAAGAGAAGACATTGATGACTGGCGAAGTGTTGAAGGATGCCCGGGTTGCCCTCGACACCCAGTTCAATGAACCCTACGTGGCGCTCGAATTTGATGACATCGGCGCAAAGCTCTTTGAGCAGATCACCGGGGCCAATGTGAAAAAAAGATTGGCCATCATTTTAGATGACAATGTCTATTCCGCTCCGGTCATTCAGGAGAAGATTGCAGGAGGAAGGGCGCAGATCACTGGCCGATTTGATATGAAAGAAGCCGGCGACCTGGCTATTGTGCTCAGGGCAGGCGCCTTGCCTGCACCCGTGAAGATCCTCGAACAGAGAAGCGTAGGGCCGTCGCTTGGGCAGGACTCCATACGTAAAGGCATTATTGCCACACTGATCAGCGCTGCCCTCATCGCCCTGTTCATGATTTTCTATTACCGTGTGTCAGGCGTGATTGCTGATGTCGCTCTCATTCTCAACATCATCCTCGTGATGGGAGCGCTTGCGATTTTTCGGGCAACGCTCACCCTTCCTGGCATTGCAGGCCTTGTCCTTTCAATTGGAATGGCAGTGGATGCTAATGTTCTCATCCATGAAAGGATCAAGGAGGAGTTGAGATGGGGCAAGACGATCCGGGCTGCCATTGATGAGGGGTATCGACGGGCCTTTATCACCATTTTAGATTCGAATGTTACCACATTGATTGCTGCCCTTTTTCTTTATCAGTTCGGGACGGGTCCGGTGAGGGGGTTTGCCGTCACTTTGTGTATTGGTCTTTTATCCAATATCTTTACGGCTGTTTATGTGACCCGATGGGTCTTCGATTTTCTCACCCTGAAGGTGAATGTCAAACGGTTGAGCATTTAAGTGAGTGAACCCGCCAGTTGCAAAAACGGGCATGGGCAATCCGCCCTACAAAGCTTCGAATGGCGGTTTTTTATAATTTTATGGAAAACGGGGGACTTCACTCAAAGTGAATTCCGGCAGGGAAACGAAACGGTTGTGCTGATACAGAAAAAGGTTCGCCTCGAAGCCTTTTCCCGAAAAAGAAATATTTCGTCATGATCGGGATGTCGCCTTTAGGGCTCCACCGAACGGATCGCCCTTACCCGTTTGAGCAGAAATGATGCAGCATCTGGGTGAATTCTATGGAATTAATCAGACCAGGAACGAAATTTGATTTTATCGGAAAGAAGAAGATTACGGTCTGGATTTCAGGGATCGCTATTCTCCTGAGCCTGGGATCCATCTTCTTTCACAATGGCCTGAGGTACGGGGTTGACTTTGCAGGAGGCATCCTGCTCCAGATCAGATTTGCTCAGAATGTGGATATCTCCGAAGTTCGTAATGCCATGGAGGCGATAGGATCAAAAGATGCCATGGTTCAGAAATTCGGGGGAGAGAATGAGTTTCTAATCCGGATTGAAAAAGGCGGGGATGATCTCGAGAAAATTTCAAAAGAGATTCAAGCGAATCTTCAGCAACGATTTCAGGGTAAAAACCTGGACATCCGGCGAGTGGAAGTGGTTGGCCCAAAAGTGGGAAAAGATTTGAAGACCAAGGCGCTTTGGGCGGTGTCTCTCTCTTTTATCGCCATCCTCATTTACGTGGCATGGAGATTCAAACAAATCTCTTTCGGATTGGGGGGAATTGCCGCCCTGGTCCACGACATCATTATCGCTTACGGAGCCATATCCCTTTTGGACCTTGAATATTCCCTGCCTCTGATGGCTGTTATCCTGACGATCATCGGATTCTCGATCAACGATACCATTGTCATCTTCGATCGGGTCCGGGAGGATGTCAAGAAATACAGGAAAGAGAACCTTGAAACGATTTTTAACACCGCTATCAACGAGACGCTTGGACGGACCATACTCACGTCGGGAACCGTGATGATGGTTGTACTGATCCTCTTCTTTTTCGGGGGCCCGGTGATCCACGACTTTGCCCTGACCCTTATCGTGGGCCTCATTTCCGGAACCTATTCTACAATCTATGTCGCTAGCCCCGTCGTACTGTTCTGGGATAAACAGTTTAGTAAAAGGAAGAAACGTTAACCCATTGAAGATTTTTGGATTTTTCAGAAATTCTAAAGCCAGTCCTTGACAGCTATTATCATCATATCTTAAA